>DASXRA010000070.1:0-7641 GCA_036506855.1 Jatrophihabitantaceae bacterium | reverse complement strand
GCAGAACGTAGCTTCGCATCTGGTTGCCCCAGCTGTTGCCGCTGTCCTTGAGGGCGTCCATCTTGGCCTGTGCCTCCTGGCGTCGCCGTTCGAGGAGCTTGGCCTGCAGCACAGCCATTGCACTGGCGCGGTTCTGGATCTGGCTGCGCTCGTTCTGGCAGCTCACCACGATTCCCGTCGGCAGGTGCGTGATGCGAACGGCCGAGTCGGTCGTGTTGACGCCTTGCCCGCCGGGGCCGCTCGAACGGTAGACGTCGACGCGGATGTCGTCGTCCGGGATCTCGATGTGGTCGGACTGCTCGACGACCGGCAAGACCTCGACGCCGGCGAAGCTGGTCTGCCTGCGGCCTTGGTTGTCGAACGGGCTGATCCGCACGAGGCGATGCGTGCCCTGCTCGATCGAGAGCGTGCCGTACGCATAGGGCGCCTTGACCTGGAACGTGGCCGACTTGATCCCGGCCTCCTCGGCGTAGGACGTGTCGAGCACCTCGGTCGGGTAGCCGTGCCGCTCGGCCCAGCGCAGGTACATGCGCAGCAGCATCTCGGCCCAGTCAGCTGCGTCGACACCGCCTGCCTCCGAGCGGATCGTCACGAGAGCCTCACGTGAGTCGTACTCGCCGGAGAGCAGGGTGCGCACCTCGAGCTCGTCGATGGATTTGCGCAGCGCAGCAAGCTCGGTCTCGGCTTCGGTCTTCTCGCGGGCGTCGTCGGCCTCCTCGGCCATCTCCCAGAGCACCTGTGCGTCGTCGACGCGGCGCCGCAGATCCTCGACGCGGCGGATCTCGCCCTGCGCGTAGGACAGCCGGCTGGTCACCTTCTGCGCGTTCGCCGGGTCGTCCCACAGGTCTGGCGCGGACGCCTTGCGCTCCAGCTCGGTGACCTCACCGCGTAGCTTGTCGAGATCGAGGACCGACTCGATGCCGGCGAGGGTGCTGGAGAGCTCCTTGAGCTCGGCGGGAACGTCTGTCACGTTCCATGACGGTACGCGGTCGGTGGCGCTCCGCGGCCCGTCAGCTCGCCGGGACGGAGTCGAGCCACTTGATCAGCGAACGCTCGTAGGCAACGGCGAACTCGACGGCGGCCGCACCGTAGGTGTCGCCCGCGTTGCGCAAGGCTGTTGCCTCGCGCCGGTGCGCGGCGAGCGCGGCCTGGTGCTCCTCTTTCGCGGACGCGATGATCGTCCGGCGCTGCTTGGCCGTCAGGTGCGCTCCGAAGCCGAGGCGGAGCACGACTTGGCTCCGCACCGAGTCGCCGCCGTTCAGTGTCGTGACCCATTGCGCGAACGCCCTGCGCCCGGCCGCGGTGATCGTGTACGGGTGGCTGGACCGCGCGCCTTCCTTGCCGGCTCGCACGTATCCGGCGTCGGCGAGTCCGGGCAGCTCGCGGTAGACCTGGCTGCGCGTGAGCCCGCCCTGCACGGCGAGGCGGCGCGACGCCGCGGCGACGATATCGCCGCCCGTGGCGGCACCGTCGTGAAGCACTCCGAGGATGACCGCGGACGTAGAGTTCAGCGCCATTCAGGCAGATTCGCAGACACTCTGTGTGACTGTCCACTTGAACCGTGCGTGATCCTGAGCCGCCTTCTCCGCCGGCAGGCCGGCTGCCTCGCCGGGTGTCGCACTGCGTTGCGGAATGCTCACTGTCGCGGCGAGCGATGTATTCGGTCAGTCCGCGTTTCATGTTCGATTCGAGTGGGGTTTGGACGGCGCGCGTGCGCTGCTCGCGGGCCGGTGCCCGATCGGGCAAACTTCGGCTCGATGCCCCGTCGTTGGCGGTGACCTCACCTCAGGAGGTGGGCGGCGTCGAGGGCCTTCGCCTCCCACCACGCGAGCTCGTCGTCGTAGCCGCCGAGGGCTTTCTCCCAACCGAACTGGACGAGCGCGCCGAGCAGGCACAGCGCGAGCTGGCGGCCCCACCACGGGGCGGTGTCGATGCCATGCCGCTCGAGCGCGGCCCGGTAGGCGCTTGTGGTCGCCTCCTTCGATTGC
The DNA here is from genome assembly GCA_036506855.1 of Jatrophihabitantaceae bacterium. Classification (GTDB taxonomy): domain Bacteria; phylum Actinomycetota; class Actinomycetes; order Mycobacteriales; family Jatrophihabitantaceae; genus DASXRA01. The sequence goes on along the minus strand of DASXRA010000070.1, from coordinate 5,653 downwards.
GGCAGCCTGCGGCAATTGATCGCCAGGTACCAGGCGAGGTCGCTGAGCGGCGCCCCGCGTCCGGGTAGCTCCCAGTCGAGGAGCACGGTGCGGCCCTCCGCGTCCGTGCCGAGGTTGTCGAGCTTCCAGTTGCCGTGCACGAACGTCTGCGGCGTCGTCGCGAGCGCCTCGACGAGCGGGCCCGGGTTCCAGGCGAGCTTTGCGACTACCGCGTCCGCTTCTGGGGCCACCTCGGCCAGCAGCTCCCAGCCCTCGCCGATCAGCTGCGGCACCCGGTGCGTGGAACCTCTCGCGGCTTCGACGGCGGCCGTCCACGGCGACAGTTCCAGGTATCGGTGCATTACCGGGACGACCTCGATCTCGGCGCCACCGTTCCAGAACTTTGCGTGCAGCGCGGCCATGTGATCGAGGAATCGCAGGTGCTGCTCTTCTGGAATTGGCTCGTCGCTGACCGGGACGAGGTACTCGCCCACGTCACGCATGAGCAGCGCGCAGCCGCCTGGCTTGACGGCCACGCCGACGATCGGCTGGTCGATGCAGTCGGGCAGCCTTTCGAGCAGGCCGCGCCGCCACATGGTCAGCGGAGCACCCTCCAGGTCGCCGGCCGCCCGCATCGTCCAGTCGTCGGTCAGCCGCAGGTGCTTGAGGACGTACCGCTTGCCTTGGATGACGCACCGCTCGAGCACTGCCCCGGACTTGCCCGCACCGCCGACGATGACCTCGCGCTCGGTCGCGCCGGCGAGCAGTTCCGCGACCGAGCCCGAGACGGTGCTCATTGCCGGGCCTCCTCCGTCGCGCTGACGCTACGAAGGATGACAGGGCTGCGTCAGTCCTGCCGGGCGAGACCGACCTGGTGACCCAGCGGGTCGGCGATCACTGCGAACGTCACGCCCGGCACTTTCTGTGGCTGCTGCACGACCGAGCCGCCCAGCCGCACTGCGTCGGCGATCGCGCCGTCCATGTCGGCGACGCCGACGAAGAACGTCACCAGATCCTTGCCGTCTTGCAGCGGGCCGATCGCTGTGTAGAGGGCCCCGGGAACGCCGGTCTCGACGAAGGTGTAACCCGGATACGCGCCCTCGGTCGGGTAGGTCCAGCCGAACAGTTCACCGAAGAATGCCCGGGTGGCGTCGGGGTCGCTCGAGCGGATCTCGGCGTGCACAACAGGATGGCTCACGATGACCTCCAGATTCTGCGGTCGCCTCCCTCGGCGTCCGTCACGTGGATGACGAACGGGCGGCCGGCAGATCGACAGCTCCGCTCAGCTGGGTGTGGGGTCGGCGACGAGGACGCCGCGAGCCTGCAACACCGTGACCTGGGCCGTGGCCGCCGGACCGTCCACCGTGCCCGCCACGTCCTGCCACGCACCACCATTGACCGAGTACTGCCCGCTCCACGTGACCTGCTCGGTGATCGTCATCGTCCCGGTCGTGGCATAGATGTGACCGAAATGGCCCGGGCAGGTGACCGTCGTGCAATGTTCACCCTTGCGGTACGGCAACCCCGGACCGTCCGCGACCTCGGTGGCCCCATCGCCGAACGCCCACGCCACATGTTGCACATGCACCCGCAACGCAACACGGTAGGTACCCAGCAGCGTCACCGTGCCCAGGTTTCGATCTGCCGGTGTGTCGGCCCACAACACCGTCTGCAGATTGACCAGCGTCTTACCGCCCGGCGGCGCCACCCCAATCCCCGGACGAGGCACCAACTTCTCAATCTCCTGCCGCGCCAACAACGGCGTCACCCGAGGCTGAGCTGTGCGCGCGGCACAGTCCGCGCCGGTATAGACCCACGTCTTCCCACCGTCCCTGCTACGCAACAACGCCAGCGTCGTGACGTGCGGATCGGTCGGCAGCTCTTTCGGATCGACAACACTGCAATCCCGGCGCACAAGATTGCAGAAATTCTGGCGATTCACAACGGCCGGAACACCAACTCGTGGCGGCCCGCAATCAACCTGCCGATAGAGCGCACGCACGCCACCAGGACCTGGATGCCTGGGCGTCGAATGCTCAGGGCAACTGCGCCTCGCACCAACCGTGAGCTTCCCCTTGCCTGCCGATGCCGAGGTCGAGTCAGCACAGCCAGGTGACGGCGATGCAACCGCGGAAGGCAGGCTGCTCAGTATTGTCGCCGCTAGAAGCGCACCCACCGCGAAGAGACTTCGTCTCATTGGCTCGATTCCTCTTCGACGATGCGCCAACTCGTTCCCCCCCACGACACGAATACATGCGAGTGATACGTGGTCGGCGTGGTCGAATCGTTCGATGGCGACGCCGTAGGGAAGACTCTCGTAAGTGGAGCCTGGGTATATGTCACCTCGACGATGTAGTCAGCCGTCACATCGCCGGCACCATCAAATAGGCGCGATGAGCGAAAGCGAATCCGGCCACCCTGCACCGTTCCGCCTTGCGCAGCGAGTTCGCTAAGAGCCTTGACATAACCCTCGCAGGTCTTGCAGGTTGCGGCGCTGATCTGCTTGAGCAGGTATGGGTCAGTGGTCGCCAGGCTCCAGTCCAAGGCTTTGATGTAGTAGACCGCGAACTCAAGGGCGCCGGTGGAGCTGTGTTCCTTTGCGATCGCGTCGAGGACGGGCGGCTTTTCGCCGGGGCGGACGCCTGGGCCGGTGGTCTTCGGGCCGGTCGGGCTGGGTGTGGCCGTAGCGGACGTGGAGGGCTGCACCGTCGACGATGGGGCACTTGACTTCGGATCGTGAGCGCCGCTCGCAGTCGTCGTGCAGGCAGCCAGCCCACACCCGACGACGACAAGACTCAGCAACCACCCGAATCGGACCCGCACGTGGCAGAGAGTAGCAATCACGACACACCACGCGCAGGCCCGAACCACACCTGTGGATAACCACTATCCGCGCACCGGGGCGCGCGCCGAGGACGTCACTCGGTGGGTCACATGATCGCGCGCGAACAGCCAGCCGAACGCGATGGACGAAGTCTGCGAGCATGCCAGGGTCAGGGTTCGCGCATCGGCCGACAGCCTTGCCTGGACGGTGAGACTCGATCGATAGGCGTCGCGAGCCAGGTAAGAGTCAACAGCGTCCTGGACGCCGGCGAAACGCAGCGATGTCCCCGAGTCCAACCCGATGTCTCGGTCGAGATCGGCGGCCGTGGCGGCCGCAGCTGCCGCCGCGCCGTCGCAGGTGTCCTGCAGGTCGGCGAGCTTGTCGAAGGCGTCGGTGCCGGCCACGAATCCGGTGACGATCAGCATCACCAACATCCAGCAACCCAGGATCAGCGGCATGATCGAGCCGCGGTCGTCACGGAGGCGGAGACGGCCGATCACTGCGGCCGCACGGTTCGGAAGTCGTCAACGTGCACGACATAACGCCCCACCGTGGTGATCCCGCGACCGGCGAGCAGCGTCGGCACGCCGGGCAGCTCGGCCCGCCGAGTCACGCACACGGCGAACTCCGCGCCCGGCGCGAGCACCGGGACGATCGGGACGCCGTCGCAGCGGGCTTCGACCGGGACGAAGCGCAGCCGCGCGTCGTCGGGCAGCCCCTGATCGTCGAAGGCCAGCCGCACGGCCACCTGGGCACGGGCCAGCGCGTCGGCGGTCGACTCCCCCGTCGCGAAGGCACGGCCGGCCTCAGGTGCTGCCTGGGTCACGGCCGTGCGACTGTGGGCGACCGATGCCACCGCGGTCACGAAGTAGATCGTCGGGACGAGAATCATGATCGCCACGAACACGAACTCGATGATCGCGTTGCCGTCATCGCGCGCGGCAAGCCGCCTCAAGGCGGGCCTTCCTTCAATGCTCGCGAGGTCACCTCGATGGTCACGAATCTGCCGACCGGCAAGAAGATCGACTTGACGTGTCCCTTGCACCGGACCACGGCCAGCGGCAGGCCCGTCGCGGGGTCGGTGCCCGCCGAGCCGGCACACGGCACGGCGCGGGCCACCGACGGGCTGAGCCCTTGGCCGATGAGCGACCGCGCATGCGTCCCGCCTTGCGGGTACGCGATCCCAGCGTTCGCCGCATAGCGGGCACCACGGGTCGCGCTCGCGGTCACGATGTTGCGGATGTAGAAGTAGACGGCGACCTGCAGCACCGCGAACAGCAGGAACATCAGCAAGACGGCGATCATCACGAACTCGACGATCGCCGCGCCTCGATCACCCGCGCTACCGCGAAGATCACCCGCGCCGCCACGAACGGCCGCGCTCAGCCGAGCACGCACCGGCTACTTGGTCTTGCCGGTTACCGAGTCGATCGCGCTACTGATCGCGTCGGTGATCTTGCCTTTGAAGACAGCGAAGATCACTACCACGAGCCCTGCGGTCATCACCGTCACCATGACCCAGCCAGGCACGTCGCCGCGCTCCGGATCGCGGCCGCGAACTCGCGCGCAGGCTCCGGTCAACCAGGCGGCCAGCATGTCCAAGGGCAGCACGAGCCCTCCCTTCCTCATTTCGTCAGCGAGACGAGCGTCAGCAATCCCGGGTAGAGCGCGAACAACACGGTGACCGGCAACAGCAGGAACACGACCGGCACCATCATCGAAATCTCCTTGCGGCCACCGGCCTCCAGCAGCGCGCGCTTGCCGACCTCGCGCACGTCGGCCGCTTGCGCGCGCAGCACGTCGGCGAGCGGGGTGCCGCGCTCGATGGCCACGACGAGTCCCTGTACGAACCGCGAGAACGGCTCGAGCGTCGTGCGCTCGGCCAGCTCGGACAGTGCCGTCGTCAGCGGAGTGCCCGACCTCGCTCGGGCCAGCGCCGCGTCGAGGTCGCGAGCCAGCTCGCCGCCGGTCAGCCGGCAGACGCGCAGCAGCGCATCCGGCGGCGCTTCACCGGCGACCACCGACAGCGCGAGCAGGTCGGCCACTACGGGGAACTCCGACAGCATCGCGGCCTCGCGCTGCTGCACCTGCCTGGTCAGGTACCAGTCGCGGGCCAGGACGCCACCTACCATGCCGACCACCGCCGCGCCACCCACCAGCACGACGTCGATGCCACCGCGCAGCACACCGATGAGCACGACGAACACGCCACCACCAACCATGCCGAGCGCAGCCCACACGACCTGCTCGACGCGGAAGTCGTCGAGACTGGTCGTGTGGCCGAGGCCGCCGAGGCGGCGGCGCACCGACGCCGAGCCACCGACCACGCGATCGAGGAAGCCGACCGCTTCGCCGATAACCGGCCCGAACAGGCGGCGAAGCACGGCGAACGGTGCCGAGGTCGCGCTCGGCCTCGCGAGCAACTTGGACGGAGGCGGCGCGTCGCCGAGGTACGGCGCGAGCCGATCGGCCAACCGGATCGGCCGCATCGGCGGGGCCGCCCGAATCGCGATCAGCACGCCCGCCGCGAACAGCAAGCCGAGCAGGGCGCCCAAGACCGTGCGGCTCATCGCAGCCCTGCCGGATTGCGCAACGTTTGGCAGCCTGAGCCTGCCAAATGTTGCGCAATCGGGGCGCCGGCGCCGGAGGCGCGGTTCATCGCAGCACCCTCTGTTCCTCGGGCAGCTTGCCGATCCGCAGCATGATCCGGTAGGCCACCACGCAGACGGCCGCGCCTACCGCCAGGAGCACGACGCCGCCGGTCGAGTTGTACGCGCGCAACGTCGTCGACTGAGTGCCGAGCAGCAGCAACACCAGCCACGGCGCGGCGACCGCCAGCCGGGCGGCGTT
>DASXRA010000069.1:0-5901 GCA_036506855.1 Jatrophihabitantaceae bacterium | reverse complement strand
GCGTCCGAGCCGCGGATCGACTTGATGAACGCGCTGATCACGTCGTAGTGCTCGTTGCCGTCGCGGTCGTAGCGCACGGCCGCGGTGTCGACGGCCTTCTCCAGGGTGGCCAGATCGACCGCCGTGCGGCCCGCCGCCTCGGTAGCGCCGGCTGCAGCCTCGAGCGCGGTCAGGGCGCGGCGCGCGTCGCCGTCCGACATCCGCAACAGGTGCGCCCGGGCGTCGGCGTCGAGCGTGACGGCTCCGCCGAGGCCGCGCTCCTCGACGAGCGCCCGGTCGACCAGTTCGCTGACGTCGGCGTCGGTGAGCGGCTGCAGGTTGAGCAGCAGGCTGCGCGAGAGCAGCGGCGACACGATCGAGAAGAACGGGTTCTCGGTGGTCGCCGCGACCAGCGTGATCGTGCGGGTCTCGACGGCGCCCAGCAGAGAGTCTTGCTGAGTCTTGGAGAAGCGGTGGATCTCGTCGATGAACAGCACGGTCTGCCGACCGGCGTGGTTGAGCTCGCGCCGCGCGTCCTCGATCACCGCCCGGACGTCCTTGACGCCGGCGTTGAGAGCCGACAGCTGGGCGAATCGGCGATTCGTCGCCGACGAGACGATCAGCGCCAGTGTCGTCTTGCCGCTGCCCGGTGGCCCGTACAGGATCAGCGACATCGGCTGGTCGCCCTCGACCAGGCGCCGCAACGGCGATCCCGGGACGAGCAGGTGCTCCTGGCCGAGCACATCGTCCAGGGTGCGCGGGCGCATCCGCGCGGCAAGGGGCGCGTTGGCGTCGACCCGGGCGCTCTCGGCAGGTGGGTCGAACAGCGTCACCGGCCAAGCGTAGGGGCCACGTATCCGAAGATGGCATGGGTGGCTGCCGCCTCGGCGCTTTAGCGTTGGCGCCGTGGACATCCTGCGGTACACGGCGTTCAGTTCCGATCCGGCCGGTGGCAACCCGGCGGGCGTCGTGCTCGACGCGACCGGTGCCACCGACGCCGAGATGCAAGCCGTCGCGGCCGAGGTCGGCTTCTCCGAGACGGCGTTCCTGTTCCCGCGCGGTGGCCGCGCCTTCGACGTGCGGTATTTCAGCCCGCTCGCCGAGGTGCCGTTCTGCGGCCACGCGACGATCGCCACGGCAGTCGCGTACGCCGAGCGGCTCGGCACGGGCGCGCTGGCGTTCCAGACGCGCGCCGGCCGGGTCGACGTCGTGACGGCGGACGCGGGCGGCGTGCCGACGGCCACGCTGGTGAGCGTCGCGCCGCAGGTCGCCGACATAGCGCCGGACGACCTGAGCGCCCTACTGGCCGCACTGCGCTGGGATGCCGACGACCTCGATCCAGCCCTGCCCCCGCGGGTGGCGTTCGCCGGCGCGTGGCATCCGATCGTCGCGGCCGGATCGCGCGAGCGGCTCGCCGACCTCGACTACGACTTCGACGTGCTCGGCAAGCTGATGGCCGCGCGCGACTGGACGACCGTCGACCTCGTGTGGCGCGAGTCGGCCACCGTGTTCCACGCGCGCAACCCGTTCCCGCCCGGCGGGGTGGTCGAGGACCCGGCCACCGGTGCCGCCGCGGCCGCGTTCGGCGGCTACCTGCGCGAGCTGGCGCTGGTCGACCTGCCGGCCACGCTCAGCGTGCATCAGGGCGACGACATGGGACGTCCCGGCGTCCTCACCGTCGCCATCCCGGCCGAACAAGGCAGCGGCATCGGGGTCTCCGGCACCGCCGTCGCATTGCCGTACCAGGATTGGCCCATGCAGACACGACACATCGGAACCGAATCCGTCAGCGCGATCGGGCTGGGCGCGATGCAGCTCGACTGGTATCCGAAAAACGCCGAGCGCGCCGAGGCGACGGTGCGCGCCGCGCTGGACGAGGGCATCACGCTCGTCGACACCGCGATCGCGTACGGGCCGGTGGCATTGGGCGCGCGCACGATGGGCGAGAACGAGCGCTTGGTCGGGTCGATCCTCGACCGGCTCGCCGTGCGCGACGAGGTCTTCGTCGCCACGAAGGGCGGCCACACGCGCACCGCCGGCGGTGGCTGGGGCCTGGACAGCTCGCGAGCCGCCCTGCTCGCCGCCGTGGACGCCAGCCTGACCAATCTCGGCGTCGATCAGATCGACCTCTACCAGCACCACCGCCCGGATCCGAAGGTGCCCTACGCCGAGATCATGGCGACGATGAAAGAGATCCACGACTCCGGAAAGGTCCGGATGGTCGGGCTGTCGAATGCCGATCCGGACCAGATCCGGCTGGCCGGCGAGATCCTCGGCGACGCCCTGGTCAGCGTGCAGAACCAGTACTCGCCGAGCTTCCGGTCCAGCGAGCGCGAGCTGTGGCTGTGCGACGAGCTGGGCCTCGCGTTCCTGCCGTGGAGCCCGCTGGGCGGTGGCGGTGGGGCCCACCGGCTCGGCGCGCGGCACGACGCGTTTGCCCAGCTGGCCGGCGAGCTCGGGGTGAGTCCGCAGCAGGTGTGCCTGGCCTGGATGCTCGCGAAGTCGCCGGTGGTGATCCCGATCCCGGGCGCGAGCCGTCCCGAGTCGATCCGCGACTCCGCGCAGGCGGCCGACCTCTCGCTCAAGCCCGACCAGCTCGCGCTGCTCGACGCCGACTGACCGCTGCCGGTCAGCCCAGGTGGCCGCCGATTTTGGTGTAGCCGCGCAGCAGGTCACGCGAGATGATCAGCCGCTGCATCTCGTCGGTGCCCTCGAAGATCCGCCACAGCCGGGCCTCGCGGTACCAGCGCTCGATCGGCAGCTCGCGGGTGTAGCCCATGCCGCCGTGGATCTGCAGTACCCGGTCGACGACGCGGTTGGCCATGTTCGCCCCGTACAGCTTCGCCATTGACGACGAGTGCCGCGGATCGCGTCCCTGGTCGACCGTCCACGCCGCATGCAGCACAAGCCAGCGGGCCGCCTCGAGCTCGACCTCCGAGTCGGCGATCATCCACTGGATCGCCTGGTTGACACCGATCTTCCGGCCGAAGGTCTCGCGGGTGTTCGCATACTCGATCGCCATGCCCAGCTCGAAGCCCTGGCCGATCTCGCCGAGCACGTTGCGTCCCGGCACGCGCACGTCGTCGAACACGAGCGAAGCCGGCCCGCCCTCGCCCATGGTCTGGATGAAATGCGAGGTCCAGCCCATCGAACGGTCGACGAGGAACGCCGTCGCGCCGGTGTGCGCCCCGCGTTCCGGGTCGGTCACCGCGATGACGATGACGAAGTCGGCGTCGTTGCCGCCCGTGATGAACGTCTTCTCGCCGTTGATGATCCAGTCGTCGCCGTCGCGGCGGGCGCTGGTCTTGATGTTCGCCGCGTCCGAGCCGGCGCCCGGCTCGGTGATCGCGAAGCACGAGAGCCGCTCGCCCTCGATGGTCGGGATGAGGTACTCGGCACGCTGCGACTCGTTCGACTCGTACAGGATGTTGTCGGCCTCGCCGCCGAAGGAGAACGGGACGAACGTGCGGCCGAGCTCGGTCCAGATCAGCGCCTGGGTGATGGCCGGCAGCTCCATGCCGCCGTACTCCTCGGGCGTCGAGAGCCCCCAGAAGCCGAACTTGCGCGCTTTGAGCTGCAGTTCGCGCCGCTCGTCACGGGTTACGCCCGGCTCGCCCGTGCGCTCGCGCCGCAGCACCTCCGGCTCGCGCGGCATGATCTCGTCCGCGATGAACTGGCGTGCAGTGTCGCGAATCGCGATCTGCTCGTCGGAGAACGCGAAGTCCATGCTCAGTGCGCCGGAGCTTTGGCTCGCAGGATCGCGACGAACTCGCGCATCCACGCCGGGTGGTCGGGCCACGCCCGTGCCGACACCATGACGCCGTCGACGACGGCCTCGCTGTCGACGAACTCCGCGCCGGCCGCCGCGACGTCGAGCGCCAGCGCCGGGTAGGCAGCGCTGCGCCTGCCCTGCAGGGTGCCGGCCGCGGCAAGGGCGAGCGGTCCGTGGCAGATGTGCGCGGTCGGCTTGTCGGCCTCGGCGAAGTGCTGCAGGATCCGTTGGACGTCCGGGTCGTTGCGGATGTATTCCGGTGCCCGCCCACCGGGCACGACCACGGCGGCGTACTCGGACGGGTCGACGTCGGCGAACGCCAGGTCAGCAGGCCAGCTGTGCCCGGGCTTCTCGGTGTACGTGTCGAAGCCGTCGACGAAGTCGTGCACGACGAACTGCAGCTTCTTCTTCGTCGGCGCGGCGATGTGGACCTCGTAGCCCTCTTCCAGCAGCCGCTGGTAGGGGTACATGACCTCGAGGTCTTCGGCCGCGTCGCCGGTGAGGATCAGGATCTTTGCCATGACGGAGCCCTCGCTTCCAAGGATGCGCGAATGACTCCGATCCTTGGGCGCGACGGCCGTCCGGTCAACCGAGCGCTCTCAGCAACATCGCGGTATCGGTCGTGCCGAGCCGGACGAACGTCGGCGTCCGCGTCAGGTCCGCTGCGTATCCGGACAGGTCCGCCGGGCCGCTCACCACGCGCCCGGTCGCGACGTCGAGCCACTGCCCGGCGGGCACGTGGATGTTGCGGCTGGTCTGGTCGGTGAGAATCGGCGCGGCCAGCAACGAGTCGCCGAGCAGCCACTCGTCGTTGACGGTGTACGTCGCCTGGTCGCCCGGGTAGTCGAAGAACAGCGGCTTCATGATCGGCTCGCCACTGCGGACGGCCCGGTCGACCTGCGCGTCGATGTACGGCGCGAGCCGCTCGTGCGTCTTCGCGGCGGCGGAGTAGAGGTCGATCGTCTGCTGGTCGTAGGTCTGCGTGCCAGCCCGGTTGGACACGCCCAGCGGCGAGGCGGCCGAGTACATCAGCGGCATCAGGCTCGCGGCCTGCGCCCACCGGACGAGTACCTGCTTGGTCGGCGGCGGCTGGCCGAGCGAGCCGCCGATCATGTCCGTCTCGACGAACGGGTAGCCGATCGTGCTGATCGACAGGTTCTGCGCCACGGCGGCCTGCAGCGAGCTGAAGCTGGTGCCCTTGTCGACCTGCCGGGTGACGAAGCCGTACTTCTGCGAGCCGGTCCACGAGATGCGCACGCCGGCACCCTGCTGGTCGAACTGGTCGGTCATCTGGGCGCCGAGCGTCAGGTAGTCGAGCGGCGCGTAGCCCGGGTACGTCGCGCACGACTCGTCGTAGAACCGGGTGTCGAACTTGAAGCCGTCGACGCCGTACGTGCTCTCCAGGTTCTGCAACTGTCCGACGTACCACGCCCGCGCGTCCGGATTCGCCAGGTCGACGATGCCGGCCGTGCCGTTCCACCAGGTCACGCTGCACGACTTGCTCTGGTCGGTCTTCGACTTGAGCAGGTAACCGTGGTCAGCCGCGTAGGCGTAGTCGCTCGCGTCGTTGTTGATCCAGAGCGTCTCCCACAGGCCGAAGTCATAACCCATCGCATGGATCTGGTCGGAGAGCGCCTTCGGATCCGGGAACTTGGTGTTGAACGAGAAGTCGCCGTAGTGGCTCATCCAGCCGTCGTCGACCTGGATGGTGCGTGCGGGCACACCCGCGTCATGCAGGCCCTTCGCCCACGACAGCGCGGACGCCTGCGACACCGATGTGTAGAACTGCCCCCACGAGTTCCACAGCGGCTTGGCGTACTGCGCGTCGGTGGCGTCGCTCTTCGTCGGCGTCCCGGTGATCCCGATGTAGTCGGCGTAGACGTCGTGCGGCGTGCGCTCGACGAAGACGGTCGAGTCCATGGCGCCACTGCCGGTCAACGAGTACCCGAAGACGCCCGGCTGCACGGAGTTCAGCGCCACGTCCATAACGTCACGCGTGTCGACCCAGAGCCCGGTGCCGCGCTGAGTGAACCAGAACGGATCGGTCATCAGGTACTCGGCGGGACCCATCGCGTCGTCGCGCACCTGACCGGAGTCCAGCGGCCACGGCTGGCGGGTGTACGGCCCACCGTCGGACGTCTGCGCCTCGC
>DASXRA010000068.1:0-5744 GCA_036506855.1 Jatrophihabitantaceae bacterium | reverse complement strand
CGTTGCCGAGGTTCAGCAGCCGGCCCTCGGACAGCACGACGATCGCGTGGCCGTCGGGGAAGACCCACTTGTCGACCTGCGGCTTGATGTTGACCTTCTCGATTCCCGGGGTCCGGCCCAGGCCGGCGATGTCGATCTCGTTGTCGAAGTGGCCGATGTTGCCGACGATGGCCTGGTGCTTCATCCGGGACATGTGGCTGGCCATGATGATGTCCTTGTTGCCGGTCGCCGTGACGAAGATGTCGGCCTTGCCGACCACGTCATCGAGCGTGACGACCTCGAGGCCGTCCATCGCGGCCTGCAGCGCGCAGATCGGGTCGACCTCGGTGACGACCACCCGGGCACCCTGACCGCGCAGTGACTCGACACAGCCCTTGCCGACGTCGCCGTAGCCGAAGACGACGGCGAGCTTGCCGCCGATCATCACGTCGGTGCCCCGGTTGATGCCGTCGATCAGCGAGTGCCGGCAGCCGTACTTGTTGTCGAACTTGCTCTTGGTCACCGAGTCGTTGACGTTGATCGCCGGGAACAGCAGCGTGCCGTTCTTCTCGAACTCGTAGAGGCGGTGCACTCCGGTGGTCGTTTCTTCGGTGACGCCGATGATGCTCTGCGCCATCCGCGTGTACTTGCCGGGATGCGCAGCCAGCGACCGGCGCAAGGTGTCGAGGATGATCGCGTACTCGTCCGAGTCGCCCTCGTCGGCCTGCGGCACGGCACCCGTCGCCTCGAACTCGACACCCATGTGGATCAGCAGCGTGGCGTCACCGCCGTCGTCGACGATGGAGTCCGGCCCGGTGCCGTCCGGCCAGGTGAGCATCTGCTCGGTGCACCACCAGTACTCCTCGAGCGTCTCGCCCTTCCAGGCGTAGACCGGGACGCCCTGCGGGTTGTCCGGCGTGCCGTCCGGCCCGACCACAACGGCGGCCGCGGCGTGGTCCTGGGTGGAGAAGATGTTGCAGCTGACCCAGCGGACGTCTGCGCCCAGCGCGGCAAGCGTCTCGATCAGGACGGCGGTCTGCACGGTCATGTGCAGTGACCCGGCGACCTTCTTGCCCCGCAGCGGTTGCTGTGCGCCGTACTCCCTGCGCAGGGACATCAGGCCGGGCATCTCGTGCTCGGCCAGCTGGATCTCCTTGCGGCCGAACGGGGCCAGCGACAGGTCGGCGACCTTGAAGTCGGTGACCGCTCCGGCGGAGTCGGCGGTTAGGGCGAGGCTCACGTTCTCTCCTAGTTCGACGGGTGCTGGAAACTGCTCTTCGCTCGTCAGCCGACGGTAGATGCCGGACTCGACGGACGCGGTGGCGCGGTGGATCGCCCCGAACCACTCGTCGACCGCCCGGGCAAGTCCCGGGTCGGTGCGCATGCGAAGCTCGAAGGCGATGTCGGTGATGCCGATGCCGTGCTCGGCGAGCAGGTCGCGCAGCCGCTGCAGCCGCTCGATCTGGCGCGGCCCGTACGTGCGGTGCCCGCCGGGTGTGCGCAGGGCGGCGACCAGGCCGGCCTGCTCCAGGTAGCGCAACATCCGCTGCGACCAGCCGGTGGCGTCGGCTGCCTGCTGGATCGTCAACGTTCGCATCGCGGCGAACCCTACCACGACCATGTCAGATTTCCGGACCCACCGTCGCGACGAAGACGCGACCCGTCCCGCGGACGACGAATGCCGCATCCCGAGCCCCGACGAATGCCGCGTGCCCGCGCTCCGGGTCGACGGCCGAGCCGAAGGCTTCGACGCGGCCGCCGGCGTCGATGCAGAGCACGATCGCGGGTCCGGTATCGCCGACACGCACGGACCCGGTCAGGTCGAGTTCCGACAACGCGAAGTCGGGGACGGGCACGGCGAACCGCCCGTCGACGGCCGGCCAGATCGGGTCCGCGAGCTCGGTGAAGTTGGTGATCCGCAACAGCTCCGGGACGTCGACGTGTTTGGGCGTGAGCCCGCAGCGCAGCACGTTGTCGCTGTTGGCCATGATCTCGACGCCGACCCCGCGCAGGTACGCGTGCACGTTGCCCGCGCCCAGGAAGATCGCCTCGCCGGGCCGCAACCGGACGGCATTGAGCAGCAGCGCCAGCACCGCGCCGACGTCACCCGGGAAGTCGCCGGCCGCAACTAGCGTCGCCCGAGCAGCGTCCGCCCACACGCCATCGAGACGACGGGAGCCGGCGACGACGGCCTCGACGAGCGGCTTCGGATCGTCGAGCGTCAGCAACGCGGTGAACGCGGCGCGCAGCCCGTCCGGCCCAGCGAGCAGCGCGCGATACGGCGCCAGCGCCTCGACGTCCAGCGCGTCGATCAGCGCCAGTGTCTGAGCCACCGGGCGGAACCCGCACAGCGCGTCGAACTCGGTGAGCGCGCAGAGCAGTTCGGGCTTGTGGTTCGGGTCCTTGTAGGTGCGCCCCGGCGCGTCGCGCGGGACGCCGCGAGCCTCCTCCGCGGCATACCCGGCGCGCGCCTGGGCGAGATCCGGATGTACCTGGAGGGACAGCGCCTTGTCGGCGGCGAGCACCTTCAGCAGGAACGGCAGCCGCCCGTCGAAGCGCCCCGCCACGGCGGGGCCGAGCAGGCCGACCGGGTCGGCGGCGATCAGCCGATCGAGCGTCGTGCCGTGTTCGGGCGCGAAGGCCGGGTCGTCCGGATGCGCGCCGAGCCACAGCTCGGCGGCCGGCTCGCCGGTCGGCGCGACGCCGAGCAGCTCGGGAATCGCCGTCGGCGAACCCCAGGCATAACGGCGAATGACCCCATGCAGCGCGATCAGCCCGCTCACGGCGCCGGATCCTCGGCGCGATCGATGTCGGGTTCCAGGTAGATGACCGTTGCGGATGGGACGGCCTCGCGCACACGCGCCTCCGCAGCGTCGATCGCGGCGGCGGCGCTGGCCAGCGTGGCGCCGGCCGGCATGGCGAGCTTCGCGGCGACGAGCAGCTCGTCCGGGCCGAGATGCATCGTGCGCAGGTGGATGATCCGGTCTACGCCCGGGCCGGCGAGGCCCGCGGCAATCGCCCGCAGCGCGTCCGGCGCGGCCGCCTCGCCCAGCAGCAGGCTCTTCGTCTCGACGATCAGGATCACCGCGACGGCAAGCAGCAGCACGCCGATGCTCATCGTGCCGATGCCATCCCAGACGGAATCTCCGGTCGCGGCCGCCAGACCCACGCCGATGAGCGCGAGCAGCAGGCCAACCAGTGCGGCCACGTCCTCGAGCAGCACGACCGGCAACTCGGGCATCTTGGCGCGGCGGATGAACGCCACCCAGCTCAGGTCGCCCTTCGTCCGGCGTGACTCGACGACGGCCGTCCGCAACGAGAAGGACTCGAGCACCACGGCCACTGCGAGCACGGTCAGTGCAACCGCCGGCGCGTCGAGGTGGTGCGGGTGCCGGATCTTGTCGACGCCTTCGTACAGCGCGAACAGGCCACCCGCGGAGAAGAGCATGAGCGCCACGAGGAAGGCGTAGACATAGCGATCACGGCCATAGCCGAATGGGTGCTCGGGCGTGGCCTCTCGCTGCGAACGCCGCGCACCCACGAGCAGCAGGCCCTGGTTGCCCGAGTCGACCAGCGAGTGCACTCCCTCGGCGAGCATGGACGACGAGCCGGTGACCGCGAACGCCACGAACTTGATCACCGCGATGCCCAGGTTCGCACCCAGCGCCGCGATGACCGCCTTCGAGCCGCTGCCTGCGCTCAATGCGCCAGCTCGCCGGGCCGCGGAGCGGACGGGTCGATGCCGCGGCCGAGTGCCAGGTAAGTGGCCGTGAACGCGCCGAACGCGGTCGCGGCAGCGAACCGGGCAAGGTGGGCGCCGCGCGGGACGTCGACCACCGACGAGCGCAGCCCTCGCTGGCTGGCGATCCGGTGCAGTGCGGCAGCCGCCCGCTGCGCGGCTACCTCGTCGAGCTGCTGCTGCGCGTTGGAGGGGGGACGCGGCGGCTCGTCCATGTCCTCGGGCTCGTCGCCGATCGTGACCAGCCGGGGCCTGGCGACGGTCTCATCGGTGCGGTCGCGGAAGAACTCGTCGTCGAACGAGTCCTGCAGGTCACCGACGAGCAGCGCGCCCGCCGACGCGACGCCGTCAGGCAGGCTCACCGCGACGGCCGCCACGCCGGCGAGCAGCTGCAGCACGTCGGCGAACAAGCGCGCGGCCACCCCGGCCAGATGCCCGGCGCCGGCGATCACGGGCAGAGACTCGGCGAACTCGATCGCGAGTGCCTTGGCCGGGTTGGTGAGAGCGTCGCCGGACGGACGGCACGCCTCGGCCGTCTCGTCGAGCGCATCGGCAACCTCGCCGAGCAGCACCGGCGGTGCGGTCGCGACACCGAGTGCGTTCGCGGCCTGCAGCAGCGGGGTCAGCACCGCCCACAGCACGGCGCGTGGGTTCGGCTCCGCGGGCAGATGCGCTACGGGTGCGCGTCCGGCCGCCTCGGCGACTGGTGAGCCCTCGGGCGCCGCGACGGCCATCGCCAGTCCCCGATGCGCGGCCTGCTCGACGATCGCGGCCAGGCGGGGGTGCCGCCCGTCCGACGAGCCGACGAGCAGCGCGTCGGCCGGACCGGCCCAGCGCGGCAGCTCGACGCCGTGCCACATCACCGCAGGCGTCGCGGGCATGGCCAGCCGGGTCAGTACGCGAGCGGCGCCCTTGGCCGGGCTGTCGGTCGCGACGAGCACCGAGCGCGGCAATCCGCCGAGATCGAGCCGGGACACGTCGAACTCGCCGATCGTGTCCACTGCACGGCGGACCTGGGCGCCGCTCGACGCGAGCGCCCACAGCAGCCCGCCGACGTCGCGCATGGCAAGCATGTCCTCGTCGCCGAGCAGCGCCTCGTCGAAGCTCATCAGGGGCTCGTCAGGAGTCCGCGGCGGCCCGGACCCCGACGCCGTCCGGTCCCGGCGTCGCGTCGTCGAGCAACAGCACGGGGATGCCGTCGCGGATCGGGTAGCTGGTCAGGCAGAACGTGCACACGAGCACGTCGTCGCCGTCACGGGTCTCCTCGCGCAACGGCGCGTGGTCGTCGCTCGGGCAGGCGAGGATGTCGAGCAGTTCGGAATCGAGTGCCATGCAGGCGCCCCTTCTCGTCAGCGGCCGGAACGGATGATCGCCAGGACTTCGTCGCGCACAGCGCGCATCGTCGCGTCGCTCGCCGCCTCGACGTTGAGCCGTAACAGCGGTTCGGTGTTCGACGAGCGGACGTTGAACCAGCTGCCGTCGTCCAGTTCGATGGTCAGCCCGTCGAGCTCGTCCACAGCCGACGTCCGCGCGGCGAACGCTTCGCGCACAGCGCCGACGCGCCCGGCCGGGTCGTCGACGGTCGAGTTGATCTCGCCCGAGCCGGCGTAACGCTGGTACTGCCCGGTGAGGTCGGCCAGCGGTCGCGGCTGCTCACCGAGCGCGGCCAGGACGTGCAGGGCGGCCAGCATGCCGGTGTCGGCGCGCCAGAAGTCACGGAAGTAGTAGTGCGCCGAGTGCTCGCCGCCGAACACTGCCCCGGTGCTCGCCATGTCGGCCTTGATGAACGAGTGCCCGACGCGCGACCGTTCCGGGACACCGCCGTGTTCGCGGACGATCTCGGGCACCGCGTGCGAGGTGATCAGGTTGTGGATGATCGTCGCGCCCGGATGCTTGGCCAGCTCACGCGTCGCGACGAGGGCAGTGACCGCACTCGGCGACACGGCGTTGCCGTCGGCGTCGATGACGAAGCATCGGTCGGCGTCGCCGTCGAACGCCAGCCCGATATCAGCACCGACGGCGACGA
>DASXRA010000067.1:0-7318 GCA_036506855.1 Jatrophihabitantaceae bacterium | reverse complement strand
GGCTGCACGACCGGCTGCGGCACCGGCTCGTCGACGGGAGTTGGATCGTCGAGCGGCTCGCTCCTTGACACCGGTTTTGGCCGCCCAGGTGGCTATATGACGCTGCGCGGCCAAAACCGTGCCGGAGTCCGCGGGCTGCTGCGGCACCACGCGGTCGACACCCGCCCGCTGCGGATCGTCCCCTACCGGCGGCTGCTGATCGGTCAGGGCACGGCGTTCATCGGCTCGATGCTGACCCAGGTCGCCGTACCGGTGCAGGTGTACTCGATCTCGCGCTCGTCGCTGTACGTGGGCCTAGTAGGACTAGCCGGGTTGGCTCCTATTGTGGTCTTCGGGCTGTACGGTGGCGCGATCGCCGACACCATGGACCGGCGCCGCCTCTACCTGTGGTCGTCGGTAGGCACCTGGCTGGTCACGCTCGCGCTGCTGGTGCAGACGCTGCTCGACGTCCGCAGCGTGGCGCTCATCCTCGGGCTGGTCGTCGTGCAGTCGGGTGCGTTCGCGGTGGCGTCGTCGACGCGTGGCGCGATCATCCCGCGGATCGTGCCGGCCGACCTGGTGCCGGCCGCGAACACGCTGAACTTCACGGTGGGCAACGTGGGCCAGGTGATCGGGCCGCTGCTCGCCGGAGTGCTGGTGTCGCTGCACCACGGCTTCGAGTACGCGTACTCCATCGACGGACTGCTGTTTCTCGCCGCGCTCTACTCGGCGTTCCGGCTGCCGCCGATGAAGCCCGCCGGCTCCCTCGGCCGGGCCGGTTTCCGATCGGTCGTCGACGGCCTCCGCTTCATCGCCGGACGCCCCGTGCTGGTCATGTCGTTCGGCGTCGACATCGTGGCGATGGTGCTGGCGATGCCGCGCTCGCTGTACCCCGAGGTTGCCGACGAGCGGTTCCACGGCGTCGTAGGGCCGCTGTACGCGGCGATCGCGATCGGCGCGGTCGTGGCGGGCGTTTCGAGCGGCTGGATCGGACGGGTGCGCCGGCAGGGTGTCGCCCTGACCGTCGCCATCGTCGGCTGGGGAGCGTGCGTCGCGATCTCCGGGCTGGCCCGGCAGTTGTGGCTGGTCGTCGCGCTGCTCGCCCTTGCCGGCGCCGCGGACCTGGTGAGCGCCGTGTACCGGCAGACGATCCTGCAGACGTATGCCCCGGACGAGATGCGCGGGCGGATGCAGGGCGTCTTCATCGCAGTCGTCGCGGGCGGCCCGCGCCTGGGTGACCTGCGCGCCGGTGCCACGGCGGCTGCGACCAGCGCGACGTTCTCGTGGGTCGGCGGGGGAATCGCGTGCATGGCGGTGGTGATCGTCGCCGCGGTCGCAGTGCGGCCTTTCTGGCGCTATGCCGCCGCGCCGGCCCAGCGTGCGACGCTTATCGAATCGTGACGGTCTAGCGTCGCGTCTCATGGCGCTCACTGGCAAGCAGTTCGTGATCAGCGCGGGCGACTACGAGGCGACCGTCGTGGAGATCGGTGGCGGTCTGCGTCGCTGCACCTATGCCGGCGCCGACGTGCTCGCGTCCTACGGCGAGGACGAGCTGCCGCCGAAAGCGGCGGGCTCCGTGCTGGTCCCGTGGCCGAACCGGTTGCGCGGCGGGCGGTACACGTTCGCCGGGCACTCCCACCAGCTGCCGATCACCGAGATATCGCGCGCGAACGCCACGCACGGGCTGGCCCGCTGGATCCGCTGGGCGCCGATGGCCGTCGAAGCCGCTGCCGTCACGCTCGCCGTCGACATCCCGCCCCAAGCGGGCTGGCCGTTCGAGCTACGCGTCGAGCTCACTTATGCGCTGCATCCGGATCACGGCCTCGCCGTGACGGCCGTCGTGCGTAACCAGGGAGCGACGGCAGCCCCGTTCGGCATGGGATTCCATCCGTACCTGTCGTTGCGCGGCGGCCGGCTGGACGAGGCGGTGCTGCGCGTCGAGGCGGGGCAGCGGATCGTCACGGACGAGGCGCTGCTGCCCGTCGGCGAGCAGGCGGTAGGCGGTACGCCCTACGACCTGCGGCACGGCCGCAAGCTGGGCGCCCAGCGATACGACGACGCGTTCACCGGACTATCCACAGTGGACGGTCGGGGAGTGGCCGAGGTCCGCTCGGGGTCAGCGGCCGCCCGGCTGTGGTTCGACGAGACGTTCCGCTACCTGCAGGTGTTCACCACCGACGACCTGGCCGGCGCAGCCGCCGTGGCGATCGAGCCGATGACCTGCCCCGCCGACGCGTTCAACTCCGGTTCCGGGCTGATCGTGCTCGACCCGGACGGCATGTGGAAGGGCTCCTGGGGCGTGGCGGCTATCGGCTGATCCGCGGCCGCTCGGAGCGCGCGTCGCTACGTCTCCGGCTCACCATGCGGCGGGACGCAGCGGTCCGTGCGGCGCGATCTTCGCGAGGTCGGCGATGAGGGCACGCATCCGGCGCTCGCCGAGCACCTTCGCCCACGGACGAACCGTCTCGGCAGCCGCCTGATCTGCAGCGCGGGTGCACGCCCAGCCGCGTCGGCTGAGCACGACGAGGCGCGCCCTCGCGTCGTCGGGGTGCGGACGCCGCTCGACGTAGCCCTTCGTGACGAGCTCCTCGACGAGCTGGCTCGCTGCCTGCTTCGTCATGCCGAGGTGGGCGGCCAGCTCGCTGACCGTCGCGCCGTTCGGCGCCAGCCGGGCGAACGCGAAGCCGTGCGTCGGCCTGACGTCGTCGTACCCGCGCGCGGCGACAGCGGCCTGGATGCCGTCGACCAGTGCGGCCGCGGAGGCGAGCAGGGCCGCCGTCAGAGCCTGTGCCTCGTCCTGCCTCATGAGGCTAGCTTGACATACTAGGCAAGCCCCTTGACTATATGGTCAAGTGTCTTGACTAAGGAGAACGTCATGCCAGTCATCCGATCAGCCGACGCCGTCGTCCACGAGATGCACGGAACGCGCTTCACCGCCTACGCTGCGCCCGCGCGTGGCAGCCAGGAACTGTGTGCTTGGCGCGTCGACGTCCCGCCCGGCAGCACCGGCGTCGCGCACACCATCACGCGCGAGGAGATCGTCTTCGTGCTCTCCGGGGCGATGGAGGTGACGCTCGACGAGACGGCGAGCACCGTGCCGGCCGGCGACGTCGCGGTTCTCCCGGCCGGCGCGACGGTTCGCGTCGACAACACCAGCGACGAGCCGGTCACCGCCTGGGTGACGACCAGCATCGGTCTCGAAGCTCAGCTTGCGGACGGGTCGCGCATCGTGCCGCCGTGGACGACCTGAGCACTGTGCTTGGCTAGAGCAATGAGCGTCGAAGACGACAGCGAGCGAGCATCGCAGCGAGCGCCAGCGAGCTCGGTCGGCTGGGTGCGGAGCGGAGTCGAGAAATGAGCGATGACATCTACGAGGGCGGATTCGAGGGTGCCGACCAGGTCGATCCGGCCGACTCGCTTGCCGGAGACCTCACCGAGGATCCGCTGGACGCCGGGTACTCGCCGCCGGACCGCGAACCGCGCAACACGAGGTTCGGCATGACGGCCGAGGAGCAGCGTGACGGCGAGTCGCTCGACCAGTTGCTCGCCGAGGAGGAGCCGGACGTCGGCACCGGTAACTGGTCGGACGATGAGCCCGATGCGCGAGCCGGCCGGCTGGTCGCGCCGGACGAGGGCGCGCACGCCGACGAGGAGTCCGACGAGATCGCGACCGACGTCGGCCGCGCCGGCTACGCGTCCAGCGCCGAGGAGGCCGCGATGCACATCGAGGACGAGGAGTAACGCAGCACTACGCCGGGTCGGGCAGGCGCAGGGCCGCCACGCTCAAGACGACGGCGATCAGGACCTGGATGCCGATCACGACCGTGAACGCGTGGCGCGCGCCGCCACTCTCGGCGAGGCTCACGAACAGCGAACCGAGGGACGCGACGCCGAGCGCCAGCGAACCTTGCTGCATCGTGACGAGCACGCCGCTGCCGATGCCGGCCAGCCGGTGCGGCACGTCCGCGAGCACGATCCGGAAGAAGCCGACCAGCGCGAACGACTGGCCCAGGCCGGCGATCACCATGGCGGGCGTGATGTCCAGAGCGCTGACGTGCGGCCAGTCAGAACGCACCGTGGCGATGAGCCACACCAGCCCGACGGCCTGCAGCGCCAGCCCCGACGTCACGGCCAGGCGCCCGTACCGCGCGATCAGCCGGAGCGCGACGAGCGAGCCGACGAAGAATGCCACGGCCATGGGGGTGATCGCGACACCTGACTGCAGCGCGCTCTCGTGCAGGCCGTTCTGCACGGTGAGCGCGAAGACGAACATGAACGCGCCGAATCCCATGAAGAAGGCGACGGCCAGGGTCAGCCCGCGCCGCATGGAGCGGACGCTGACCAGCGACGGCGGGATGAGCGGGGTGCCGCCGCCGCGCTCGGTGCGCCGCTCGACGACGGCCGTCGCGACCGCGGCCACGGGCGCCGTTGCGAGCAGCACCCACATCCACGGCGGCCAGTGCATTGTCCGGCCCTCGGTCAGCGGGATGAGCAGCGCGATCAGCGTGATGCCGAGCAGGGTGGTGCCGGGCAGGTCGACGCTTGCCGGATGCGGGGAGCGGGTCGCCGGGACATGGCGTCGGGTGAGGTAGAGGACCGCCGCGCCGACCGGGACGTTCACCAAGAAGATCGGCCGCCACGACAGCCCGGCGATGTCGGCGTTCACGAGCACGCCGCCGAGCAACTGGCCGATCGACGCCGCGATGCCGCCGACGGCCGCGTACATGCCGATCGCCCGCGCCCGCTTGGGGCCGTCCAGCGTCGCCTGGAACGTGGCGAGCACCTGCGGCTGACTCATCGCCGCCGAGAGGCCCTGGGCGATCCGGGCCACGACCAGCACGCCGATGTTCGGCGCGATGCCGCACAGCAGGGACGAGATGGTGAATCCGACGAGGCCGAACACGAACATCCGCCGGCGCCCGATCGCGTCGCCGAGCCGTCCACCGACGACGAGCATCAGCGCGTACGCGACCCCGTAGCCCGCGACGACGAGTTCGAGCATCGGCGCCGACGCGTGCAGGGTGCTGTTCATCGTCGGCAGCGCGACGTTGACGATGAAGAAGTCGAGGATCGGCAGGAACGCGCCGCACAGGAGCACGATGAGGCCGATCGGGCTCAGCGCGGCAGGCGGCGCGGCCGGACGGGTGGATTCGCCGACGACGATGCCGGTGCGTGTTGCGTCTAGCTGTGCGGTCATGTCGACCACCATGCGCCGTCCGCTAACCTGGTACCAGAAGCCTGCTTATCCAGGTATAAAAGCTAACCGTTTCATCGTGCCGGCATCGGCGAGACTAGGGATGTGACGACTATGAGCGTGGCTGCTCCGCGCAAGATGCTCTCCGATCCGGACGCGATTCGCCGCTCGGAGCTGTCGGCGTTCCTGCGCAGCCGGCGCGAGCGGATAACGCCGGCCCAGGCAGGCCTGCCGGCCGGCGGGCGCCGGCGCACGCCGGGCCTGCGCCGCGAGGAAGTCGCGCAGCTGGCCGGCGTCGGCGTCACCTGGTACACGTGGCTCGAGCAAGGGCGCGACATCAGGGTGTCCGACCAGGTGCTCGAGGCGATCTCGCGCAGCCTGATGCTCGACCGCGACGAGCGCGCGCACCTGTACACCCTCGCCGGCGCCGCTGAGCAGTCGGCCGGTCCGGACGGCGCCGAGGTGACACCCGCGATGCGCTCGATGCTCGAAAAGTTCCTGCCGTTCCCGGTCTGCGTACAGGACGGCAAGTACCAGCTGCTGGCCTGGAACCAGGCATACGCCCGGTTGATCACCGACATCGACGCGATCGAGCCGCAGGATCGCAACTGCATGTGGCTGCTGTTCACGCATCCGACCTGGCGCAAGACGATCGTCGACTGGGACGGCGCGGCGGCGCGCATGGTGGCGCAGTTCCGTGCACAGATGGCCGAGCACGTCGCGGAGCCTGCGTGGAAGTCCCTGCTGCGACGGCTACGCGCCGCGTCGCCTGAGTTCTCCGCGTTGTGGGACCGGCACGAGGTCAGCGCCGTCGTGACCAAGGCGAAGCAGATCCGCAATCCGTACGTCGGGACGCTGCGTTTCGAGGCGGTCAGCACCTGGCTGAACCCACGCCCCGGCATGCGAATGCTCGTCTACACGCCGACCAACGCCGAGACCGTGCGCCGGCTCGAGCGCCTGCTCGAGATGGCCCGGGAAGACGTCGCATGACCCGGCTGACCAAGTATTCGCACTCCTGCGTGCGGTTCGACGACGGCGACCGCTCGCTGGTGATCGACCCGGGCACTCTGTCCGAGACCGATGCCGCGCTCGACGGCGCCGGCGGGGTGCTGATCACCCACGAGCATCCCGATCACCTCGACGTCGACGCGGTGCGCTCGGCCGCCGGCGCCGACCCGCGGCTGCGCATCTGGGCGCCGTCCGGCGTTGCGGCATCGCTCGGCGACCTCGGCGAGCAGGTCGTCGCCGTCGCGCCGGGCGAGTCGTTCGAGGCCGTCGGCTTCGCGGTCGAGACGTTCGGCGGCCAGCACGGTCTGCTGCACCCGACGGTGCCGGTCGTGCAGAACAACTGCTACCTGATCGACGGGGCGGTGTACCACCCGGGCGACTCGGTGATCGTGCCGACCAAGCAGGTGCAGACGCTGCTCGTGCCGATCCACGGTCCGTGGTCGAGTACGGCGGACGTCATCGACTTCGTCGTATCGGTTCGCGCGCCGAAGGCGATCCAGATCCACGACGGGATGCTGAACGATCGCGGCCTGTTCTTCGTCGAGGGCCATGTCACGCGCATCGGCGCTGAGCACGGCGTCGAGTTCGCACACCTCGCGGCGAAGAGCACTCTGGACGTTTGACGTATCACGGCGCCGGCCGCACCCCTCCTAAGGGACACACGACGCATGCCTGATGGGGGTGGCCATGACCGCGCTGAAGACGCGCGCCGACGTCACGATGATGTACCTGATCCACGATGCTTTTCGCCGCGACCTCGATCGTCTCGAGGACGGTCTGCACCTGCTGGCGTCCATGCCGGCCGGCCCGCCCCGGCGGGCATTGGTCAGTGCGCTCAAGCGCTGCTGGGCCGACTTCGACCACTTCCTGCACCACCACCACACGATCGAGGACGAGCGGCTCTGGCCGATTCTGCGCAAGGTCTGCCCGATGACGGGGGAACTGCTCGAGGACATGGAGGCCGAGCACGCGGCGGTCGACCCGCTGGTGCGTGCGTGCCGGTCCGCGATGGCCCGTGCGCTCACGTCCTACCCGACCTTCGAGGACGCGAGCCGGGCCGCCGATGCGGTCGGCGGGCTGCGCGGTGAACTGCGCACGCATCTCGACCACGAGGAGACAGGTGTCCTGCCCTACGTC
>DASXRA010000066.1:0-2110 GCA_036506855.1 Jatrophihabitantaceae bacterium | reverse complement strand
CGGCGAGATCATCACGCCCGAACAGGTCGCCGACGCGGTGGTGGCCGGCCTGGTCGCCGAGACGTTCCTGATCCTGCCGCACCCGCAGGTCGGTACGTTCTGGGCGCAGAAGGCCAGTGACCCGGACCGATGGCTCGCCGGCGTCCGGCGGCTGCTCACTCGATAGGAGATCGACGGCATGGCAGGTGTGCAGGATCGGATCGCGCTCGTCACCGGCGCCGCGCAAGGAATCGGTGCAGAGACGGCACGCCGGCTGGCCGCGGGAGGTGCGAAGGTGGGCGTCCTCGACCTGCAGCAGGACGCGGCGACCGAGGTCGCCGACGAGATCCGCGCGGCCGGCGGCTCGGCGCTCGCGCTGGCCGCCGACGTGTCGCAGCGCGCCCAGGTACAGGCCGCGGTCGACCAGCTGGTCGCCGAGTACGGGAGCCTGCACATCCTGGTGAACAACGCCGGCGTCCTGCGCGACAACCTGTTGTTCAAGATGAGCGACGACGACTGGACCACGGTCATGGACGTGCACCTGCGCGGGGCGTTCCTGGCCACCCAGATCGCCCAGAAGTACATGGTCGAGGCGCGGTACGGCCGGATCGTCAGCATGTCCTCGACGTCCGCGCTGGGCAATCGCGGCCAGGCCAACTACGCGACCGCCAAGGCCGGCCTGCAGGGCTTCACCAAGACGCTCGCGATCGAGCTCGGCCCGTTCGGTGTCACCGCGAACGCCATCGCGCCCGGCTTCATCGAGACAGCCATGACGAAGGCCACCGCCGAGCGGATCGGCACCACCATCGAGCAGATGCGCGAGGCCACCGAGCAGATGATCCCCGTACGCCGCGGGGGATTGCCCGGCGACGTCGCCAACGCCGTCGCGTACTTCGCCGCCGAGGAATCCGGCTACGTCACCGGCCAAGTGCTCTACGTCGACGGAGGGCGCGGCCTGCTGTGAGCGACCGCGTCCGGCGCACGCGCGACACCTACGACCGGATCGCCGCCGAGTACGCGAACCGCACAGCGACGCCCTGGCCCGAGCTCAACGGGATGATGTCGGCGTTCCTGGTCCGGCTTCCCGAACGCGCGCGCGTGCTCGACGCGGGCTGCGGGCCTGGGCGCGACACCCGGCTGCTGCGCGGTCGCGGCGCCCGGGTCGTCGGGCTGGATCTCTCCTTCGGCATGCTGCGCTCGCAGAGCGTGTCCGGTGCCGTCCAGGCCGACATGCGCGCGCTCCCGGTCGGCGATGCGACGGTCGACGGCGTGTGGTGCCAGGCGGCGCTGCTGCACGTCGCGCGCGGCGACGTCCCTCGCGTGCTCGCCGAGTTCGCACGGGTGACCCGCCCGACGGGTGCGTTGCACCTGACCGTCTCCGAGGGGGACGGCGAGGGATGGGTCAGCGACCGGTACGGGTCGAGCAATCCGCGCTGGTACGTGCACCACCGGCTCGAGCCACTTCGCGAGACCCTCGCCGACGCCGGCTGGCAGATCGTGGACGTCTCGCGGCTGCGCACCGTACGCGACTGGCTGTGCCTGCTGGCTGCTACTTCGGGTCGCTGATCAGGGCGCGCAGCGCGTCCCGGAAGCGCTGCGAGTCCCGGGCGCCGAGCGGGGCGAGGAAGCGTTCCTCCACGTCTGCGGACAGGCGCGTCCCCTTCCGTAGCGTCCGCCGCCCGGCTGCGCTCAGCTCGACGATGTTCCGGCGCCGGTCGTCCGGATGCTGCCGGCGCGCGATCAGTTCCTTGCCCGCCAGCGTGGCGACCATCGTCGCGCGGTCGATGCCGAGCCGCTTGGCCGCCTCGTGCTGGGACAGCGCGTCGCCCTCGGCGAGCACGGTCAGCACGGTCAGCTCGCGTCCGTCGATCCCGAGTGGCTTCAGTGCCGCGGCGCTGGCCTCGGCGTGCGCGAGCCAGACGTGCTTGAGCAGAAAGCCGAGGCGACTCGTCAACGACGTACCGCCATCCCGGCATGCTGGCCAAGATGGCCGTCACGGTCGACCACATCAGCGGTGGCCGGCTCGATCTGGGACTCGGCGCGGGTGGTGACGCCTACGTCGAGGCGATGCTCGGCATGGCGCAGCCGGCTGCGCGCGAACGGGTTGAGCGCTTCGACGAAGCGTGCCAGG
>DASXRA010000065.1:0-2365 GCA_036506855.1 Jatrophihabitantaceae bacterium | reverse complement strand
CGACATCCCCGGCACCAAGGACTGGTCGCCCGCCTGCACAGCGGCGACGTCACGAGCATCGCCACGAACCTGCGCGCTCTGCGTGGTGCGGTGACCACGTACGAGCGTGGCGTGCTCGAGGCGATGCGGCAGGCGGGCGTGGGGCCGGACGACGACGTCCTCATGGTCGGTCACAGCGAGGGCGGCATGGTCGCCGTGAACGCCGCGCGGCGGGCGGCGGCCAGCGGCGAGTTCCGCGTCCGGCACGTCGTCACGGCGGGCGCACCACTCGGGCTGATTGCGGGCAACGTGCCTGCCAGCGTCAACGTGCTCGCGCTCGAGAACGACGGCGACGTCGTGCCGCACCTGGACGGCGCCGAGAACCCGGATCGGCTCAACGTGACGACCGTGACGGCACATCGTGGCCATGGCGACGTGGTCGCGAACCACCGCCTCGACGAGGCGTACCTGGCGGCCGCACGCGACCTCGACGCCGGCGACGACCCGTCCGTGCGCGACTACCTCCAGGGTCTCGCCGGTTTCCTGACCGCGTCGACGGTGCGCACGCATACGTACCAGATCACCCGGACGTACCGATGAGCAGCGAGTTAGCTGTGACAGCGGTTGCCCGGGGCGTTCGCAGCGAGCACGATTCCGCCCATGCTGGGACTGATGCAGGACGTGCCGCTGACCACCAACTGGATACTCGGGCGCGGCGAGCAGTACTTCGCCACGAAGACGGTCACGACCCGCACGGCGACCGGCATCGAGCACATCACGTTCGCCGAGCTGGCCGCCGGAGCGCGCACGCTGGCCGGTGCCTTGGACGCTCTCGGGCTCGCGCCCGACGCGCGGGTCGGCACATTCGCGTGGAACACCGCCAGGCACCTGCAGCTGTACTTCGCGATCCCGGGCACCGGGCGCATCCTGCACACCGGCAACCTGCGCTACGCGCCCGAACAGTTCGTCTACACCGCCAATCACGCCGAGGACGAAGCGTTCTTCGTCGACCGTTCGCTGCTGCCGCTGTTCGCGAAGTACCTGCCCCGCCTGCCGACGGTCAAGCATGTCGTCGTGATGGACGACGGCGTTCCGGCCGAGATCCCGGACGACCCGCGCATCGTTCAGTGGGACGACCTGGTCGGCGCGGCCGGCGAGGTCGACTTCAGCGAGCGGGTCAGCGACGAGCGCCAGGCTGCCGCGATGTGTTACACGACAGGCACCACCGGCAAGCCGAAGGGCGTCCTGTACAGCCACCGCTCGACCTGGCTGCACTCCTTGGCGTCGATGAGCTCGGCAGTGTTCAGCATCAACGAGCGCGACAAGGTCCTGCCGGTGGTGCCGATGTTCCATGCGAACGCGTGGGGCATCCCGTACACGGCAGTTCTCTCCGGGGCGTCCCTGGTCATGCCAGGACCCGACCTGTCACCGCAGGCCATCGTGTCGTTGCTCGAATCGGAGAAGGTCACCATCGCCGCGGGCGTGCCCACCATCTGGATGGCGATGGTGCCGTTGCTCGACGGCCGCGACCTGTCCAGCCTGCGCACGATCATCTGCGGCGGGTCAGCCGTGCCCAAGGCGCTGTCCGAGGCCTGGCGCGCCAAGATCGGCCTGCCGATCACGCAGGCCTGGGGGATGACCGAGCTCTCGCCACTCGGCTCGGTGTGCTTCCTTCGCTCGGAGTACGACGAGCTCAGCGAGGACGAGAAGGCCAACATCCGTGCCACCGCGGGCGTCGCGGCACCTGGCGTCGAGGTCCGCATCGTCGACCCCGACACCCGCGTTCCGCTGCCGTGGGACGACAAGGCGGCCGGCGAGCTCGAATGCCGCGGGCCGTGGATCGCCAAGCAGTACTACCGGACCGACGAGCCCGGCGAGCAGTACACGCCCGACGGCTGGCTGCGCACCGGCGACGTCGCCGCGATCTCGCAACTGGGCTACATCCGCCTGGTCGACCGCACGAAGGATCTCGTCAAGTCCGGCGGCGAGTGGATCAGCACGGTCGAGCTGGAGAACGAGATCATGGCCCACCCGAAGGTGGCCGAGGCCGCGGTCATCGCCGTGCGCCATCCGAAGTGGATGGAACGCCCGCTCGCCTGCGTCGTCGTCAAACCGGGCGAGCAACTCGACAAGGCCGACGTCCTCGACTTCCTGCGCGATAAGTTCACGCCGTGGCAGATGCCCGACGACGTCGTGTTCATCGACGAGGTGCCCAAGACGAGCGTCGGCAAGTTCTCCAAGAAAACCCTTCGTGATCAGTTCGCTGAGTATGTTCTACCGACCGCATAGCGTGATGTAGCGAGCACAGAGGGTCTAAAGTCCCTAGGTTTCTGCCGCACATGAATGGTTTGCTCGTCTTGTCTTCGAGTCGGATCGGAGATGGGCG
>DASXRA010000064.1:0-11730 GCA_036506855.1 Jatrophihabitantaceae bacterium | reverse complement strand
GCGTCGTCATCGGCTGTTCTCCTCGCGGACGATGTCACGTGACAGACCGGACGGGTGTCGTTGTGAGTCGCTTGTGCTCTGCCTACAACAATGTGAGCAGAGCACAAGCACTCCGCGAAGCGAACCGTCCGGGCGGGGCCGGCCGCTCGGCGGGGATCACGAGAGCACAGTCGAGATGGGCAGGGCGGAGTCGGCGGGCAGGTTCAGCTGCGACGGGGCGGCGCCGTGCGCCACCAGCTGGGCACCGAGCGCGGCGACCATGGCGCCGTTGTCGGTGCACAGCCCGGGACGCGGCACGCGTAGCCGGATGCCCGCCGCCTCGCACCGCTGCGCCGCGAGCGCCCGCAGCCGCGAGTTCGCCGCGACGCCGCCACCGACGATCAGGTAGTCGACGCCGCTGTCGCGGGCGGCGCGCACTGCCTTGGTCGTCAACACGTCCACGACGGCCTCCTGGAAACTCGCCGCGACGTCGGCAACGGGAACCCGCTCGCCGGCCCGCTGACGCGCCTCGACCCAGCGGGCGACGGCGGTCTTCAGGCCGGCGAAGGAGAAGGCGTAGGGCGCGTCGCTCATGCCGCGCGGGAAGGCGATCGCGGCGGCGTCGCCGTCGTGCGCTAGGCGATCGATCGGCGGTCCGCCGGGGAACGGCAAGCCGAGCAGGCGGGCCACCTTGTCGTACGCCTCGCCGGCAGCGTCGTCGACCGTGGCGCCGAGCTCCTTGACGTCGTCGCCGCCCACCCGCGGGACGAGCAGCAGCGACGAGTGCCCGCCCGACACGAGCAGCGCCACGCACGGCTCGTCCAGCGGCCCGTTGTCGAGCAGGTCGACGGCCACGTGTGCGGACAGGTGGTTGACGCCGTAGAGCGGCTTGCCGAGCGCCAGCGCGTACGCCTTGGCGGCGGCCACGCCCACCAGCAGCGCCCCGGCAAGGCCGGGCCCGGCGGTGACAGCGATCGCGTCGACGTCGTCCGGGGTGACCCCGGCCTCGGCGAACGCGTGGTGCACCGTCGGCACCATCGCCTGGAGGTGGGCCCGGCTCGCGACCTCGGGCACGACTCCCCCGAACCGCGCGTGTTCCTCGACGCTGCTGGCCACGGCGTCGGCGAGAAGAGTCATGCCGCGGACGATGCCGACACCGGTCTCGTCGCAGGACGTCTCGATGCCGAGGACGAGCGGCTCGCTCACAGCAGTTGCTTTCGCATCACGACCGCGTCGACACGGCCGCCGTCGTAGTACCCGCGCCGCACACCGACCCGGACGAATCTCGAACGTTCGTACAGTTTCATCGCGCCCTCGTTGTCGACGCGAACCTCGAGGAACGCCTCGGTGACGTCGCGCCGCCGTGCCTCGTCGAGCAGCATCGCGAGCAGGCGGGCGCCGATGCCATGGCGCCGCGCTGCGGGGATGACTCCGACCGTGAGCACCTCAGCGGTGTCGGCGACGATGCGGATGCCTGCCCAGCCGAGCAGCGCGCCGTCCTGGTCGACGGCCGCGAGGTAGTGGCGATACCTCGTGTCTGCCAGCTCGTCGCGATAACCGTCGGCGCTCCATGCCTCGGAGCCGAACATCTCGTGCTCGTAAGGCATAAGTGCGTCGATGTGCTCCGGGCGCATCGGGACGACGTCGACGACGATCACCGCTGCGTCACCGCCTTGGCCGTGCCCGGTACTACCGCGTCGGGGCGCCGCAGGTACAGCGGCGTGAGCGCGTCGCCCGGCGCGCGCGACCGGATCTTCGACGCAGCCACCCGCACGAGCGACGCGAGATCGGGGTAGTCGATGTCCAGCAACGGCAGGCCGAGAACGTCCGCATACAGCCGGGCGCCGGCGCCGGTCATCGCCTGAACGTCCACTGTGGACAGTTCGGCCGGCTTGTCGACGGATGGGCCTTCGACGCGGACGCCGCCGGCATAGCGGGCCCAGTACACCTCACGCCGCCGGGCGTCGGTGGCCACCAGCAGCGAATCGGCTTCGACCGCTGCGGCGAGAGCGTCCAGTGAGCACACGCCGTACGCCGGGATGCCCAGCGCGTCGGCCATCGCCGCCGCGGTCACCAGGCCGACCCGCAGCCCGGTGAACGGCCCGGGTCCGACGCCGGCGACGATCGCCGCGAGACCGTGCGGCGCGATGCCGGCATCGTCGAGGCAGGCTGCGATCGACGGGGCGAGCAGCTCGCCGTGCGCCCGCGCATCGATCGTCATGCGCTGGGCGAGCACGTTGCCATTGACAGACACCACGGCGGCAGAGAGCGCTGCGGAGGATGTATCGATGGCGAGCACGAGCACGAAGCGTCAGCCTAATGTGCGGCCGAACGAGAGTCCGTAACCGTGGCATCTGCAGCGATTTGTTCGACGCGCTCTGCCCAGTCGCCGCCGTGCGGAACGAGCGTGGCGGTGCGCTCGTCCGAGTAGGTCGAGCGCTCCAGCTGGACCTCGAGCCGCGCATCGCTGAGCTGCTCGACGAGGCCGCTGCCCCACTCGACGACAAGCACCGAGTCGCCGAGGTCGACGTCCAGATCCAGATCGTCGACCTCGGCGAGCGAACCGAGGCGGTACGCGTCGACGTGCACCAACTGCAGGCGCCCACCCCGGTGGACGCGCGCGATGACGAACGTCGGCGACACGACCGGGCCGCGCACGCCGAGCCCGGCGCCGACGCCCTGCACGAACACGGTCTTGCCGGCGCCGAGCCGTCCGACCAGAACGACCAGGTCGCCGGCGCGCAGCACGCCGGCCAGCCGCTCGCCGAGCGCGCGCGTGTCGTCCACAGTGGACAGCCGGATCGCCTGCCCGACCGTGCTCACGGGCGCCACCATTTGCGGCGGCGTCCGGCGTCGTCGAGCGCGGACTCGACGAGCCGGCCCAGCGCCTCGTCGACGACCTCGGGGAACTCCATCAACACGACGTGCCCGCCCTGGGGCACGACGACCAGCTCAGCCTTGGGCAGCTCCTCGGCCATCGCCTTGCTGTGCGCGAGTGGCGTGAGCACGTCACGATCGCCGCAGATGATCACCACGCGGATCTCGGAGAGCACGCCGAGAGCCGAGAGCTTGTCGTGCGACATCAGCGCGGGGTAGAAGTCCGCGATGACGTCGATCGGCGTCGACGCGATCATCGTGGTCAGGAACTCGACGGTGGTCGCCGGGACGTCCTTGCTGCCGAAGCTCATCTTGCGGGTGATCACCCAGGCGATGTCGGTGCCGATCGCACGCCCTCGCTCGACCAGGTCGGCCTGCCGCCGGGCCCCACGCAGCAGCAACGGCAGCAACGGCCCCTTGATCCGGGCGAGCAGTGCGGGCAGCCCGAGCGTCACGCCGGCCATCCCGCCGGCCGACGCCGACATCAGGGCGACGCCGGCCACCCGGGGCGTCCCGCGCTTTCCGGTCGGTACCTCGAACAGCTCAGGATGGCTGTCGGCAAGCGCCAGCAGCGTCATGCCGCCCATCGAGTGGCCGACCAGGACGACCGGCCCGGTCGGGACGAGCGTGTCGATCACCGCGCGCAGATCGTGACCCAACTGGTCGATCGTGGAGTGCTTGGGGTCGGCGTGCTCGGAGCGTCCGTGACAGCGCTGGTCGTAGAAGATCATCCGGACGCGCTCGCCGAACTGTTCGTGCAATGCCTTGCGCTGGAAGTAGAAAGCCCGCATGTCGAGCGTGTAGCCGTGCACGAACACGACCGTGAGCGCTGCGTCCGGCGGGCCGACCTCCTCGTAGTACAGGCCGGCGCCGTCCTGCGCGACGACGGTGCCGTGCCGGTCGGAGGGCTGTGCCACGAACGGACCCGTGTCGCCCTGCCGGCCGCGCCGCGCGGCTGCCCGGCGCTCGACGACGAACGCCGCGGCGGCCGTTGCGGCGGCCGCGCCACCGACGACGGCGCCGACGATCCCGGCGGTCTTCACTGCGAGTCCCCGAGGTAGGTGCGCGTCACGCGCGAGCCGATGCGGGTCACGACCTCGTAGTGGATGGTGCCCAGCGCGTCCGCCCAGTCCTGCGCGGTCGGCTCGCCGTCGTGCCCGGGGCCGAACAGGACGGCAAGATCGCCGGCGTTGACGGCGGAATCGCCGACGTCGACGACGAACTGGTCCATGCATACGCGTCCACTGATCCGGTAGCGCCGCCCGTTGATCGAGACCGGCGCGACGTTCGTGGCGTTGCGCGGGATGCCGTCGGCGTACCCGAGTGGCACTAGCGCGAGCGTCGTCTCTCGTTCGGTCGTGTAGACGTGCCCGTACGAGACGCCCTCGCCGGCGGCGACCCGCTTGGCCAGCGCGAGCTGCGCCCGAACCGTCATCGCCGGGGTCAGGCCGAAGTCGCCCGGTACCGGCGACAGCCCGTACACCGCGATGCCCGGACGGACGAGGTCGAAATGCGCCTCGGGCAACGTGAGCGTCGCCGCGGAGTTCGCGAGGTGGCGCACCTGCGGCGTGATGCCGGCCCGCTCGGCGACGTCGAGCGCATCGCGGTATTGCGCGATCTGGCGAGCGATCGTCGGATGGCCCGGCTCGTCGGCGTAGGCGAAGTGGCTCCACACGCCGACCGTCTCGGCCTCGCCGGCCGCCTGCGCCTTGGCGGCCGCCACGACGAGATCAGGCCAGTCGGTGACGTAGCTGCCGTTGCGCGACAGCCCGGTGTCGATCTTGAGGTGGGCACGCGCGGGCGTGCCGTTCTCGCGTGCGGCGGCCCGCACCGCGTCGAGCGCCCACTGGCTGCTGACGCTGAGGTCGATGCCCGCCGCAATGGCGGCCCGCAGCGTCTCCGTCTCCTGCGGGGTCCACAGCCAGGCGAGCACGGGCGCGGTGATTCCGGCCGCGCGCAGGGCCAGGGCCTCGTCGAGGGTCGCTACGCCGAGCCAGCTCGCGCCGCCGTCCAGGGCCGCCCGGGCGCTCGGCAGCAGGCCGTGCCCGTACCCGTCGGCCTTGACGACCGCCATGACCTCGGCGGACGTGCCGGCGCGCATCGTCGCGACATTTCGGCGAATCGCGGCGAGGTCGACGACGGCTTCGGTACGGGGCACGCCGTCAAGTGTCCCAAAGCCCGTCGTGGCGTCGCTGCAGGAAGTCCCGCTCGGCCGCGTTCTCGGTGCGCGCGATCGCCGCCTGGTACGCCTGCGCGGCCTCTGCGTCGCGTCCGAGACGCCGCAGCAGGTCGGCGCGGACGGCGTGGAAGAGGTGGTAGCGACCGAGGTCGACGGCGTCCACCAGATCGAGCGCCGCGTCCGGGCCGTCGACCTCCGCGACCGCGACGGCACGGTGCAGCGCCACGACCGGGCTGGGCGCGATCGCCAGTAGCTGGTCGTACAGCTGCCGGATCTGCAGCCAGTCGGTAGCGGACGCCTCCGGCGCGTCGCTGTGCACGGCGTTGATCGCCGCCTGGATCTGGTACGGGCCGGGCCGGTTGCGCCGCAGGCAGGCGCGGACGATCGCCTGCCCCTCATCAATGAGCGCGCGGTCCCAGCGTCCGCGCTCCTGGTCTGCGAGCAGCACGAGGGCGCCGTCCGGCGTGGTCCGGGCGGCGCGGCGGGACTCGACGAGCAGCATCAGCGCGAGCAGGCCCATGACCGCCGGCTCGTCGGGCATGAGCGCGGCCAGCAGCCGTCCCAACCGGATCGCCTCGTGGCACAGGTCTTCGCGAACGAGCCGCTCGCCGGAACTTGCCGTGTAGCCCTCGTTGAAGATCAGGTACACGACGGCCAGCACGGCTCGCAGGCGCTCGGGCAGATCGGCCTCGTGCGGCACCCGGTACGGGATCGCGGCATCGCGGATCTTGGCCTTGGCGCGGACCAGCCGCTGCGCCATGGTCGGTTCGGGTACCAGGAAGGCATGCGCGATCTCGGCCGTGGTGAGCCCGCCGAGCAGCCGCAGCGTCAGTGCCACCTGGACGCTGATGCCCAGTGCCGGATGGCAGCAGGTGAAGATGAGGCGCAGCCTGTCGTCGCGCACTGGACCCTCCTCGGCGGGTTCACCGCGTGCGTGTAGCAGGGCAGCCTGTGCGTGGCGGTCGTCGCGGGACGCCTCCCGGCGCAGGCGGTCGATGGCTCCGTTGCGGGCGGTGGTGATGATCCATCCGGCCGGGCTCGGCGGCGTCCCACTGGACGGCCAGCGCTGGGCCGCCTTGGTGAACGCGTCCTGGACCGCCTCCTCTGCGATGTCGATGTCGCCGAAGACGCGGACAAGGACGGCGACCGCCCGGCCGTACTCCTCGCGGAAGACAGCCTCCAGGGCCGCGTCCGAGGTCAATGCTTCTGCATCGGACGGACCTCGACCGGCAGCGTGGTCGCCCGGCTCATCTTGGCGGCCCAGCCCAGGGCGGCGTCCAGGTCCGGCGCCTCGATGACGGTGAAGCCGCCCATGTGCTCCTTGCCCTCGGTGTACGGGCCGTCCGTCATCAGCGTTTCTCCGTCCGCGACGCGCACCACCGTGGCCGAGCTCGCCTGATGCAATCCGCCGGTGAAGACCCATGCGCCGGATGCCCGAAGCTCCTCGTTCAGGACGTCGAGGTCGGCCACGATCTGGCTGAGGTCGACGTCCGGCGGAGGGGTTCCGTCCGGTTGGTACACGCTGAGCAGATACTGCGTCATGGCGTTCCTCCTCGGGGTCGCTCACGCTATATACGAACGCCATGCACCCCGATCGACACCGCTGCGGTTTTGGCCGCCCAGGCGGCTATATGACGCTGGGCGGCCAAAACCGGACCGAGTAGCCGAGATCTGGCGCGGGCGGGACGCGCCCGGCAAGGTATGACGCCATGAGCAGGATGGCTCCGGCGAGGTTGCTGCGCTCGCGCGGCGGCGAGCAGCCGGTCACCAACGTCGAGCTGTTCTTCGACCTCGTCTACGTGTTCGCCGTGACCCAGCTGTCGCATCACCTGCTTGCCCACCCGACCGTCGAGGGCGCGCTGCGGACCATGCTGCTGCTCGCGATCGTGTGGCTCGCGTGGGCGTACACGATGTGGGTCACGAACTGGCTCGACCCTGACCGGCTCGCCGTGCGGGCGATGCTCTTCGTGCAGATGCTGGCCAGCCTGGTCATGTCGATCGGGCTGCCCGAGGCGTTCGAGCAGCGCGG
Source organism: Jatrophihabitantaceae bacterium (assembly GCA_036506855.1). GTDB lineage: Bacteria > Actinomycetota > Actinomycetes > Mycobacteriales > Jatrophihabitantaceae > DASXRA01. The sequence continues at coordinate 4,666 of DASXRA010000064.1, read as the reverse complement.
CATGTTGGTGGCCGGCGCCTTCGTGACGATGCAGGTCGGCCGCACTATCTTCGTTGTGCTTGCTGTGCCGGGCTGGGAGTTGCAGCGCAACTTCGAGCGCGTGCTCGCCTGGTGCGTCGGCAGCGGCGCGCTGTACATCGCCGGCGCACTGTACGACGGGCACGCTCGCGAGCTGCTGTGGCTGCTGGGCATCGCCGTCGATCTGGGCGGCGCCGCGGTCGGCTTCTACACGCCGGGCCTCGGCCGGTCACAGACCACCGAGTGGACGATCGAGGGCAGCCACATGGCCGAGCGCTGCCAGCTGTTCGTCATCATCGCGCTCGGCGAGTCGATCGTGGTGATCGGCTCGACGCTGTCGAGTCTGCATCCGATCGGCGGCGCGGAGATCGCCGCGTTCGGCACGGCGTTCGCGGCCAGCATCGCGCTGTGGTGGATCTACTTCGACCGCAGCGCGTCCGAGGCTGCGCGCGTCATCGCGGCAACCGACGATCCGGGACGCCTCGGCACCCAGGCCTACCACTGGATCCATCCGGTGATGATCGCCGGCATCATCGTGGCGGCCGCCGCCGACGAGCGCGTGCTCGAGCATCCGAAGGTCGTCGGCGAGACGTCGGCTACGTGGATGGTGCTCGGCGGCGCGATGCTCTTCCTGGCGGGGCACGCGGCGTTCAAGGCCACCGTCTGGCGAGTCGTCCCGTGGACGCGTCTGGGTGCCGTCGCGGTGCTCGCCGTCCTGATCCTCGCCGCGTCGCACATAACCGCGCTCACCCTGGCGATCATCGCGGTCCTCGTCCTGTGGGCGGTCGCGCTCACCGATCGCCTGCAGCACCGCTCTGCGTGATCTGACGGGGGACCGTCACTGGACGGCTTGATAGGCGGCACGCAGCGCGGCCAGGACGTCGGCTGCGGTGGCGGGGCCGTCCGCGCCGGCGAGCTGGCCGGCCACTCCGTGCAGGTGCGCCCCGGCTGCCGCCGCCAGCGCAGCGTCCACGCCGCCGGCGAGGAACGAGCCGATGACGCCGCTCAGCACGTCGCCACTGCCGGCGGTGGCCAGCCAGGGCGAACCCGTCGTGTTCAGGTAGGCCCGCCCGCCTGGCTCGGCGACGATCGTCGCGTTGCCCTTGAGCAGGACGATCGCGCCCAGGTCGTCAGCGGCGCGACGTGCCGCGGTGAGGCGGTCGTCGCCCGGCTCACCCGCGATGCGGGCGAATTCGCGGTCGTGCGGCGTCAGGACGGTCGGTGCCCGGCGCTCGCGAACGAGCTCCGGCTCGCGGGCGAGCAGGGTGATGCCGTCGGCGTCGACCAGGGCCGGCAGGTCGGTGCTCAGCGCGTCGCGCAGCAGGCTCATCGCGGTGTCGTCGGTGCCCAGCCCGGATCCGATCACCCACGCCTGCACGCGGACCTCGTGCGGTTTGGCGCCCTCGTGCACGACGACCTCGGGGTAGCGGGCACGGATCGGGTCCGGCGCGAGGCCGAGGTAGCGGACCATGCCGACGTCACCGTGCAACGCCGCTCCGGTCGTCAGGACGCCAGCGCCGGGATACGACGGCGATCCGGCGAGGACGCCGACGACCCCGCGCGTGTACTTGTCGTCGGACGCCCCGGGCCGGCCGACCAGCGCTGCGACGTCGCTCGCCTCAAGCACGAACGTGCGCGGCTCGGCCAGGTCGGCGCGCAGGCCGATGTCGACCAGCCGGATCTCGCCGGCACGCGATGCGCCCGGATCGCAGAGGATGCCCGGCTTGAGAGCGCCGAACGTCACGGTCGAGTCGGCGCGGATCGCCGAATCGCCGACCGCACCGGTGTCGGCGTCGACGCCAGAAGGCAGATCGACAGCCACGGTCAGCTTCGCCCTCGCGGCGTCGGCGAGTTCGGCGGCCGCGCCACGCAGACCGCCGCGCCCGCCGATTCCCAGGATCCCGTCGACGACCAGGTCGGCCGACTCGATCAGCGCGCGACCGTCCACTGTGGACGCTGCCAGCCCGCCAGCGCGTCGCAGCGCCGCCAATCCCCCGGCGTGAGCACGTTCCGGGTCGAGCAGAACGGCATTCACCCAGGCCCCGCGCCGCGCCAGCCGGGCGCCGGCGTGCAGAGCGTCACCGCCGTTCGAGCCGCTGCCGACGATCAGCACAACGGACGATCCGTACACCCGGCCGAGCAACTGTCCACAGTGGACGGACAGCGCGTGCGCCGCACGCTGCATCAGGGCGCCGTCGGGCAGCCGTGCCATGAGCGCCGACTCGGCCGCTCGGACGTCGGCCACCGGCCACACGCCGTGCACGTCAGTCCCCTTCCGCGATCACCGTCGCCGACGCGATCCCGCCGTCGTGCGAGAGCGAGACGTGCCAGCGCGTGACGCCCAGCTTCGCTCCCTGGTCGGCAACCGTGCCGCGCACGTCGAGGTGCGGCCGTCCGTCGCCGTCGGTGATCACCTCGGCGTCCGACCACAACATCCCACCGGGAGCGCCAAGTGCCTTGGCCAGCGCCTCCTTCGCCGCGAAGCGCGCCGCCAGCGACTCGGCGGTGCGCTCACCCCCGGAGTCGGTGACCAGCTCGGCGGGCGTGAACAGCCGGGCGGCGAGGCCCGGCGTGCGCTCGAGCGCAGCAGCGAAGCGCTCGATCGGGACCACGTCGATCCCGACGCCGATGATCACGACGCGGTCGGTGAGCCGACGGTGCCGGGCGGCGCGTAATCCGACAGGTGGCCGGGAAAGGCCGAGACATCGGGGTTCAGGTACGCGGCAGCATTGTTGACGGCCGTCGCGACCTCGCCGAACCCGGTCGCGATCAGCCGCACCTTGCCGTCGTAGTCGACGATGTCGCCGGCGGCGTACACGCCCGGCACCGACGTCGCACCCTTCGTATCGACGGCGATGTGCCGCTTGCCGACGAGCTCGATGCCCCATTCGAGCAGCGGCCCGAGGTTGGCGGTGAAGCCGAGCGCCGCGACCAGCTTGTCGCAGGGCAGTTGGCGGATCTCGCCGGCGACGTTCACGTGCGCCTCAGTCAGCGACGCGTCGCCGGCCAACCCGTGGATCTGTGCGTCGGTGAGTATCTGCACCGACGAGTCCTTCAACAGCTCGACCGAGTGCGGATGCGCGCGGAACTGCGCCCGCCGGTGCACCAGCGTCACCGACTTGGCGATCGGCTCGAGCATCAGCGCCCAGTCCAGGGCGGAGTCGCCGCCGCCGACGACGATCACGTTCTCGCCTGCGTAGACCGCTGGGTCGGGCACGAAGTGCACGACGCCGCGCCCGACGAACTCCTGACCGGCCGGCAGCGGGCGAGGCGTGAACGTGCCGATGCCGCCGGTGATCACGATCGCCCGCGTCTCGATCCGCAAGCCGTTCGAGGTCGTCACCGCGAACTTGCCATCGCCCCGCTCGAGGCCGACGGCCTGGTGGCCCAGGACGTAGTCGGGCGAGAACGGCGCGGCCTGCGCGACCAGTTGCTCGACGAGTTCGCGGCCACGGATCGCCGGGAACCCCGCCACGTCGAAGATCGCCTTCTCCGGGTACATGGCGGTGATCTGCCCGCCGGGCTCCTCCAGCGAGTCGGTCACGGCGGTCTTCATCAGGCGCACGCCGGCGTAATACGCACCGAACAGGCCCACTGGCCCGGCGCCCACGATCAGCAAGTCGACCGATTTCGTCACACCGCGAGCCTACGGGAGAGAGCTTCGGCGCAGACTTGGGCGACCACTTGGCGAGCGAAGCGGGCCGCAGCCGCGCCGGCGGCAGCGAAGAGAATCGATCCTTCCGGCGCGATCGATTCGCTTTACTCGACCGTGACGGACTTGGCGAGGTTGCGAGGCTTGTCGACGTCGTAGCCGCGGGCCTGCGCGATCTCGGCCGCCAGCACCTGCATCGGTATCGTCGTCACGAAAGGCGAGAGCAGGGTCGGCACGGCGGGCACCTCGACCAGATGCGCGGCGTGCGGGCGGACGGTCTCGTCGCCGTCCTCGGCGATCACGATCGTGCGAGCGCCGCGCGCCTTGATCTCGGCGATGTTCGACAGCATCTTCTGGTGCAGCAGCGGCCGGCCGACCGGCGAGGGCATGATGACCACGACCGGCAGGCCGTCCTCGATGAGCGCGATCGGGCCGTGCTTGAGCTCGCCGGCCGGGAAGCCCTCGGCGTGCATGTACGCGAGTTCCTTGAGCTTCAGCGCGCCCTCTAGGGCCACCGGGTACCCGACGTGCCTGCCCAGGAAAAGAACAGCGCGGGATCGCGCTATTTCACGCGCGAGTTCGCGCACCGGCTCGACGATGCCCAGCGTCTGCGCGATGAGCTCGGGCATTGCCGCGAGCAGCTCGTACTCGCGGGCGATCTCGTCGTCGTACTTGGTGCCGCGCGCCTGGGCGAGCGCCAGGCCGACCAGCTCGACTGCGGCGACTTGCGCGGTGAACGTCTTGGTGGCCGCGACGCCGATCTCGGGCCCGGCGTGCGTGTACAGCACGGCATCGGACTCGCGCGGTATCTGCGCGCCGTTCGTGTTGCAGATCGCGAGCACCTTGGCCTTCTGGTCGCGCGCATGCCGCACGGCCTCGAGCGTGTCGGCCGTCTCGCCGGACTGGCTGATCGCCACGACCAGCGTCTGCCGGTCAAGGACGGGGTCGCGGTAGCGGAACTCCGAGGCCATCTCGACCTCGACCGGAACCCGCGTC
>DASXRA010000063.1:0-4020 GCA_036506855.1 Jatrophihabitantaceae bacterium | reverse complement strand
CGTCGACGCGGGCCGCGTCGTGAAAGGCATCCGCTTCGTCGACTTGCGCGACGCGGGCGACCCGGTCGAGATGGCGGCGATCTACGACCGCGAAGGCGCCGACGAGCTGGTGTTCCTGGACATCACCGCCACCGTCGAGGGCCGCGACGCGATGCGCGATGTCGTGACGCGAACCGCCGAGGAGGTGTTCATCCCGCTGACGGTCGGCGGGGGAGTGCGCACCGTCGACGACGTCGACGCGCTGCTGCGGGCCGGTGCCGACAAGGTCGGCGTGAACACCGCCGCGATCGCCCGCCCCGAACTGCTGCGCGAGATCGCCGAGCGGTTCGGCCGGCAGGTACTGGTGCTCTCCGCGGACGCCCGCCGCGTACCGCTCGGCGAAGCGCCGACGCCGAGTGGCTTCGAGGTCACCACGCACGGCGGCCGGCGCAGCACCGGCATCGATGCCGTCGAGTGGGCAGCCCGGGCGGCTGACCTGGGCGCCGGCGAGATCCTGCTCAACTCCATGGACGCCGACGGGACGCGCGGGGGCTTCGACCTGCCGCTGATCCGGCTCGTCCGCGCGGCTGTGCATGTGCCGGTCATCGCGAGCGGCGGAGCGGGTGCCATCGAGCACTTCCTGCCGGCCGTCACCGCCGGCGCCGACGCGGTGCTCGCGGCCAGCGTGTTCCACTTCGGCGACCTCACGATCGGCGCGGTCAAGCAGGCGCTGCGTACCGGGGGAGTGACGGTCCGGTAGCGCTCGGCGCCCGCCGGCGGGCGGTCTGGTAGGGATACCGAACAGGCACGGCCGGAGCTGACGAGGAGCCGAATGTCCGACGACGAGGTCCGCCGCACGCCGCCGACCGTGGTCGGCGCCATCGCGGCCGGCGTGGCGCCGGCGCCGTTCCTCGTGACGTACTCGGTGGTGTTCATCCTGCACGGCACGGTGTTCCCGGTCGATCCGCCCGACATCACCACCACCCATGGCGGCGAGGCGCTGGCCGGTCTGGTCGCGCTGCTGTTCCTCGGTGTCATCGTCACTGGGCTCGGCTGGTTCCTGTCCGGGCGCAGTCGCTGGCCGTTCCTGGTCGGCCAGCTGGCCACGCTCGGCGTGTCGATCGACTTCATCGTCGACTCGACGTCGGGCGAGCCCGAAGTGCCGGCCATCTTGGCGCTCGCAAGTGCGACGGCGGTCGTGCTCGGCTGCCTGCCCGCGTCCTGGACGTGGGTGTCCGATTCGCCCTGGCGGGCCGCGCGTGCCGCCGGGCACGCCGCCCCCGATGTCGAGCCGGAATCCGGGGGCTGGTCGGCGCCAGGCCCCGGAAGCGCGCCGATCGACCCGAATCCGGGCGGCGGCCAGAGTGCGCACGCGCCGCGCAGCGCATAGCCTGCTCACAGGTAATTCCCAGGGCAAGCCGAGGCGCGCTGCCCAGGCTGGGCACAGCCCACCCTCAGATGCCATCAAGGAGTGAACGCACATGACCGCAGCGGTCGCGGCGAAACGTCGCGTCCTGGTCGTCGACGACGAGGAGAACGTCACCCACCTGGTGTCCTCGGCGCTGCGTTTCGACGGCTTCGAGACGATCATCGCCGACAACGGCCCTTCGGCACTGGCCGCGGTGGCCGAGTCCGACCCGGACCTGGTGGTGCTCGACGTCATGATGCCGGGCATGGACGGCCTTGGCGTGCTGCACAACCTGCGCGCGGCGGGCTCGCAGGTGCCGGTGATCTTCCTGACCGCACGCGACGCCGCGACCGAGCGCATCGGCGGCCTGCGTGCCGGTGCCGACGACTACGTCGTCAAGCCGTTCAGCGTCGAGGAGCTGCTGGCCCGGGTGCATGCCGTATTGCGCCGCTCGGTGCCCGACGAGAGCCGCGAAGGCGTACTGCGGGTCGCCGACCTGGAGCTGGACGAGAACAGCCACGAGGTAACCCGCGCCGGCACCGAGGTCCACCTCACCGCGACCGAGTTCGAGCTGCTGCGCTACCTGATGCGCAACGAGCGGGTCGTGCTGTCCAAGGCGCAGATCCTCGACCGGGTCTGGAAGTACGACTTCCAGGGCCAGTCCAACATCGTCGAGCTGTACGTCGGCTACCTGCGCAAGAAGGTCGATTCGGTCGAGCCGAAGCTGATCCACACCGTGCGCGGCGCGGGCTACGTCATCAAGGCGCCCCGAAGCTGAGGCCCGGCACAGCCGGCCGTGTCACGCTGGACACGGTATGAGCAACGAGCGTGGCATCGACGTGACCGAAACCGTCCCACCGGCGCAGGACGAGTGGGACGAGTTCGGCGAACCGCTAGACCCCGGCCCGGCGCCTGAGCCGACACCGCAGGACGCCGATCTCGCGCGACCAGCCAAGAATCGGGTCTGGCGGTTCGTGCCGCGATCCCTGTCGAGCAGGCTCGTGGTCTTCGTCGTCGCGCTCGTCGTGGTCGTCATCTCGGTGACAGGCGCCTGCACGTACGTCGCCTTGAAGTCGTTCCTCTACAACCGGCTCGACCAGCAGGTGATCAGCCTCGCCAACGCGAACGAAGGCAGCATCCAGACCTGCATCGTTGCCGGCGGGATGTCGCAGTGCCGGCTCGGCGGTGGCATTTCGTCGTCGAATCTGCATGCTCCGCAACGGCAATGGCTGATCGTGCTCGACAGCTCCGGGAACCGGATCGGCGAGCCTGTGGGCAACGACGAGATCAAGGTTCTCGACCTGACGGCCAGCCAGGCCCGCGCCGCCGTCACGGACCGCGGTACGACGCATACCTGGAAGACGCAAGACGGTACGACGCTGCGGGTCGCTGCGCGCGCGGCTCGCCTGCCGGGTGGCGGCTTCGTCGTCGTGGTCAGCGGTCTCGGCACGGACGAAGTGACCCGGACGCTGGGCCGCCTCGTGCTGATCGAGATCGCGATCGGCACTGTGGCTGTCGCGATCGCGCTGATCCTGACGTCCTGGGGCGTGCACCTGAGCCTGCGGCCGTTGAGCCGGGTCACCCGTACCGCGCGCGACGTCACGGCCGAGCTCTCCCCGGACGGCGCCGGCCTCGACCGGCGCGTGCCGGTGACCGATCCGCAGACCGAGGTCGGCCAGCTCGGCGAGTCGTTCAATACGCTGATGGGCACCGTCGAGACGCAGTTCGCGGCACGTGTCGAGAGCGAGGAGCGGATGCGCCAGTTCCTGGCAGACGCCTCGCACGAACTGCGCACCCCGCTGACCTCGATCCGCGGATATGCCGAGTTGTCGCGCCTGCGCCGGGCCAACGGCGACCCCGAGCACGCCGACACGATGGACCGGATCGAGTCGGAGGGCACCCGCATGTCGCGGCTGGTCGAAGATCTGCTGCTGCTCGCGCGCAGCGACCAGGGTGCGCCGCCTGAGCTCGAAGCCGTCGACGTCGGCGAGCTGATCGAGGATGCCGTCGAGGGCGCGCGGGCCGCCTACCCGCAGCGGCGGATCGATGCCGAGGCGCCGGTCGCGCTGACCGTCCAGGCCGACCGCGACCAGTTGCTGCGCGTGCTGCGCAATCTGATCACGAACGCGGCCGTGCACACGTCCGATCGCGGCCTGATCCGGGTGAGTGGCCAGTTCGAGGGCGACGAGCTCGTGCTTCGCGTCGCCGACGCTGGTCCCGGACTGCCCGCCGACGAGGCACCGCACGTGTTCGAGCGGTTCTGGCGCGCCGACAAGGCCCGCACCCGGGCACGCGGGGGCAGCGGGTTGGGGCTGGCGATCGTCGCGTCGATCGTGCAGGCGCACAGGGGCACGGTGCGCTTCGACAGCACGGTCGAGCGGGGCAGCACGGTAACCGTGCGACTCCCAGCGCGCTCTTAGGCACAATCGACGTCATGCCGTCCGCACTCGACCCCGCCATCGCCGCCCGTCTCAAGCGTGACGTCGCCGGTCTGGTCGTCGCCGTCGTCCAGCAGTACGACACCGAGGAGGTACTCATGGTGGGCTGGATGGACGACGAGGCCCTGCACCGGACGCTGACGACCGGCCGGGCCACCTACTGGTCGCGCTCGCGGCGGACGTACTGGGTCAAGG
>DASXRA010000062.1:0-9369 GCA_036506855.1 Jatrophihabitantaceae bacterium | reverse complement strand
TGCCGCGGCAAGGGCGGCGTAGCTGTCGTCGCTCAACGGCGCCACGGCCAACACTCCTCGCCGGGGCGCCGACCAGTCACCTCGCCGAACGAGTCGGCGCACGTCGGCGTCCGGCATACCGAGGTCGCGAGCCTGCGCGCGGGTGGCCACGAATCCCTGTCGCAGCGCCAACTCGACGAGGTCAGCGGCCGAGCCACACGCTTGGACGCGCGCGTCGGCGGCGAGACCGAGCCACGCGGACTGGCATGCGGCGACTGGTCCCAGGCCGGCCGGCAGGACGACGTTGTCGAGGTACCAGTCCGGGTCGGGGAGGTCGACGGTCACGCCCCGAATCTTGGCGTTTCGCGCCGGCGCGCCGTGGCCGTCGTCCACAGGCCGGCTCTGCCGCCCGGCGAACCATCCGCGGGCTCAGATTCTCGTCGGACCGGCGGCAAAGCCGCGAGCCTTACAGGTATTGGCCGGTGCCGTGGCCGCCTTCGTCGGCGCTGGGCTGGCCGAAGCGCTGCGACGGGATGATCTGGCCACCGGGGCCGACGATGACCGGGCCGCCGGGCGCGCCGGGCAGTGCGCGGCGGCGCATCTCCTCCAATTGCGCGCGTGCGGCCATCTGCTGAGCGAACAGCGCGGTCTGGATGCCGTGGAAGAGACCTTCGAGCCAGCCCACGAGCTGTGCCTGGGCGATGCGCAGTTCTGCCTCGGACGGGACGCTGTCGCCGAAGGGCAGGGTGAACCGTTCGAGCTCGTCGCGCAGCTCCGGAGCGAGACCTTCTTCGAGCTCGTGAATGGACAGATCGTGGATCTCGCGCAGCCGCTGACGGCCGGCTTCGTCGAGCGGAGCGGCCCGGACTTCCTCTAACAATTGCTTAATCATGGTGCCAATGCGCATCACCTTCGCAGGCTGCTCGACCATGGTCGTAATCTCGTCACCGTCGTCACCAGCATCAGTGGGGTCGGCAACGGGCGGATCCGCGACGGCGTCGGCTGCGTCCGTGACGTCAGCTGGCTGCTGGGGCTCACCGGCGTGCGGGGTCTCGTTCGTCATAGGCCCAGTCTGCCCAAGGCCGACGACGCGCACGAACACGCCCCGGGCACTCGTGCCCGTAACAGCGAAGCGAGGATGGCGGGGATGAGCGATCCGGTTGGGGTCCGGACATGAGCTTCGACGTCGCGCGGGTACGTGGCCTCTATCCGACCCTGGGCGCGGGCATCGCCCACCTGGACGGAAACTTCAGCACGCTGCTGCCCGAGACGGTCATCCGCGCGATCATCACGACGCTGCGGTCGTCCCCGTCGCAGCCCGGCTCACGGTCGACGCGCTCGCAGCGCGCGGCGGCCACCGTCGACAACGCCCGCCGCGCGATCGGCGACCTCGTCGGCGCGTCGCCGGACTGTGTCGTGCTCGGCGCCAACGTACCGACCCTGATCGACCGCTTCGCCGGCCTGATCGTCCGCGAGTGGCAGCTCGGCGACGAGATCGTCCTGAGCCGGCTCGACGACGACTCGAACGTGCGGCCGTGGGTCGCGGCGGCCAAGACGATCGGCGCGATCGTGCGCTGGGCCGAGGTCGACGTCGAGACGGGTGAGCTGCCGGAGTGGCAGTACGACCGGCTGATCAGCCGGCGTACCCGACTGGTCACCGTGCCGCTGGCCAACCAGGCCACCGGCGCGATCCCCGACACCCGGCGGATCAGCGGACTTGCCCATGCGGTCGGCGCGCTCGTCGTCGTCGACGCCGGGGCGGCGTTGCCGCACATGCCACTCGACATGGCCGAACTCGGCGCTGACCTGCTCGGCGTGTCGGTCTCGGCATTCGGCGGTCCGACCGTGGGCGCCATGGTCGCGCGCGACGGCCTGCTCTACGAGCTGGACGAGGACTCCACCGCGCCCGTCCCGCAGCGCTACGAGCTGGGTCCGCTGCCGGTCGAGCTACTCGACGGCGTGGTAGCCGCAGTCGATCACCTGTCGAGCCTGGACGAGTGGGCCAGCGGCACGCGGCGGCAGCGCCTCGTCTCGTCGCTGACCGCCACCGGCGAGTACGAGCGGCAGCTGTTCGCCGTGCTGGACCGGCGGCTGCGGTCCATGCCGGGCGTCACCGTGCTCGGGTCGCCGGTGCGCCGGGTGCCGCTCGTGTCGTTCGCGGTCGACGGGCGCAAGCCCGCCGAGGTCGGCGACTTCATGCTCGCCCGCGGCGTCTCGGTGTGGACGGGTGCCAACGGCATGGGCCACTTCATGACGGCACTCGGCGCGGACGAGCTCGGCGGCACAGTGCACGTCGGCCTGATGCCGCACACCACGCGTTCGGAGGTCGAGCAACTCGCGCGGGCTCTGAACGAACTCGTGCTGGGCTAGAGCACATGCCCGCAGACGGTGACGAACCAGAGCTCCGGTTCGTCGAGACGACCGTCAACCTGCCCCCGGGCGTCGTCGACACAAGCCGGCGCCACGTCGACCGGCGGTGGATCGCAGCCGGCGTGCTCGCGGCAGCGCTGGTGATCGGCATCGCGATCGGCTTCGCGTCGGGCAGGCACAGCGCCAACGGCGTTCCTGGGACGACGGTTACGCGCTCAGCGCCCACGTCCTCGGCACCGTCCTTGGGTTCGATCGAGTATCCGACGGTCGGCGCCCGCTGCTCCGCGCAATCGGGCACGCAGTTGCAACTCGGTGTCGAGATCGTGAATCCGGCGGATCTGCCGCTCACGATCGAGCGGGTGCAGCCTTTGCTGCCGCTGGGCGGGCTGCGAACGAAGGCCATCACGCGCGGTGCTTGCGGCCAACTGCTGCCCACGCGGAGCGCTGACGCGGTCGCCGGTTACGAAGTCGCTGCACGTGCCAGTGTCTGGATCACCATCGAGGTGGACGTGCTCCTGCCCTGCCCGGCGCCGATCCCGGTCCAGGTGCGGATCGAATTCACCCAGTCCAGGCATCAGTTCACGGCCGAGCTCAACCCATTCGCCGATCTGGGCGACGTGCCCTACAGCGGGTGCCCGACGAGCAGCTAGCGCACGCGCAGCACGACCTTGCCGATGTGCTCGCTGGCCCCGACCAAGCGGTGCGCCTCGGCGGCCTCGTCCAGCGTGAGCACGCGGTCGATCACCGGGTGCACGACGCCTGACTCGATCAGCGGCCACACGAACGCGACTGTCGCCGCGACGATCGCCGCCTTCTGTGCCGGTGGACGCGGACGCAGCAGCGCCGCCGAGACGGTGGCCGCCTTGCCGAGCAGCATGCCGAGATCCAGCTCGCCCTTGCGCCCGCCCTGCGCGCCGAGCACGACCAGCCGGCCGCCGACTGACAGCGCCGTGACGTTGCGCTGCAGGTAGACGGCACCCATGTTGTCGAGAATGACGTCAGCGCCACCCTCGGCGGTCACGACATCGACGAAGTCCTGGTCGCGATAGTTGATCGCCACGTCCGCGCCGAGGTCGCGGCAGAAGTCGAGCTTGCGCTGCGTGCCCGCCGTCGCGATCACGCGAGCCCCGTAACGGTGCGCCAGCTGGATGGCCATCGTGCCGACTCCGCTGCTGCCGCCGTGCACCAGGAAGGTCTCGCCCGGCTGCAGCCGTCCGATGTCGAAGACCATCGACCACACCGTGCAGGCAACCTCGGGTAGCGCGGCAGCGTCCACTATGGACACTCCGCGGGGCACGGGCAGCAGCTGACCGGCCGGCACCGCGACGCGTTCGGCGTAACCGCCGCCGGACAGCAGAGCACAGACTTCGTCGCCGACGTGCCAGCCGGTGACCCCTTCGCCCAGCGCGGCGATCGTGCCCGAGCACTCCATTCCCAAATATGGCGACGCGCCTGGTGGCACCCAGTAGGTGCCCTCCCGCTGCGACAGGTCGGCCCGGTTGATCGCCGTGGCCGTGACGTCGACGAGCACCTCGCCGCCGGCCGGTTCAGGATCCGGCACCTCCCGCACCTTCAGCACTTCCGGTCCGCCGGGTTCGGTGATCACGACTGCGCGCATGCCGCCATTCTGTCCGGGCTTACAGTCGTGCCATGCAGCGCATCGCCGTCGGCCCGGGGCCGCTCACCGAAGCCGACGTCGTCGCCGTCGCCCGTGACGGGGCCGGGGTGCACCTGACGCCGGACGCGCTGGACGCGATCGGCGAGTCGCGCAAGACCGTCGAGGCGCTGGCGCACGACGTCGAGCCGCATTACGGCATCTCGACCGGATTCGGTGCCCTGGCCACGACACCGATCCCGGCCGAGCGGCGGGCAGCACTGCAGCGCTCGCTGATCCGCTCGCACGCCGCAGGCTCCGGGCCGGAGGTCGAGCGCGAGGTCGTCCGGGCGATGATGCTGCTGCGCCTGTCGACCCTGGCCACCGGCCGTACCGGCATCCGCCCCGAGACGGCATCGACCCTGGCTGCCCTGCTCGACGCCGGCATCACACCGGTCGTGCCCGAGTACGGCTCGCTCGGCTGTTCCGGCGATCTCGCGCCGCTCGCACATGTCGCCCTCGCCCTGCTCGGTGAGGGTTCGGTACGCGACGCGGGCGGCGCCCTGCTGCCGGCCGGCGAGGCGTTGCGGGCGATCGGTGTCGCTCCGGTCGAGCTGGCCGAGAAGGAAGGCCTCGCCCTCATCAACGGGACGGACGGCATGCTCGGGCAGTTGCTGCTCGCCGCGCACGATCTCGACCTGCTGCTGCGCACCGCCGACGTCACAGCGTCGATGAGCGTCGAGGCGCTGCTCGGCACCGACCGGGTCTTCGCCGCGGATCTCGCCGCGTTGCGGCCCCAGCCGGGGCAGGCCGTGGCGGCGGCCAACATGCGGGCGCTGCTGGCCGGGTCACCGATCGTGGCGTCCCACGAGGGGCCCGATTGCGTCTATGTCCAGGACGCCTACTCGATGCGCTGCGCGCCGCAGGTGGCCGGCGCCGCACGCGACACGCTGGCCCACGCCCGCTCTGTGGCCGGTTACGAGCTGGCGTCCGCGGTCGACAACCCGGTCGTCACGCCGGACGGGCGGGTCGAGTCGAACGGCAACTTCCACGGGGCGCCGATCGCGTACGTCCTGGACTTCCTCGCCATCCCGGTGGCCGATGTCGCCTCGATGAGCGAGCGACGGACCGACCGGATGCTCGACGTCGCCCGCTCGCGGGGCCTGCCACCGTTCCTCGCACACGACGCCGGCGTCGATTCGGGCCACATGATCGCCCAGTACACGCAGGCGTCCATCGTGGCCGAGCTCAAGCGGCTCGCGGTGCCGGCGTCCGTCGACTCGATCCCGTCCAGTGCCATGCAGGAGGATCACGTCTCGATGGGCTGGTCGGCCGCCCGCAAGCTGCGGAGGGCTCTCGACGGACTGCGCCAGGTGCTGGCTATCGAGCTGCTGACCGCGGCTCGCGCCCTGGACCTGCGCGCCCCACTGATACCCGGCCCTGCGACCGCGGCCGTGGTCGCGGCGCTGCGCGCCCGGGTGGACGGGCCTGGGCCGGATCGGCACCTGTCCCCGGAGATCGAGGCAGCCGTCTCGTTCGTCCACGCGGGCAAAGCTGTCGAGGCCGCGGACGCCGCGCTGGCCGAACCGCTGGGTTAGGCCGGGGAGACGGCCTCAATGCCCGACTTCGAGACGCACCACCGCGCGGCCCGGCACCGGACGGGCGACCTCGGTGAACCCGGCGCGCAGGAACACGTGCAGCGGCCCGTGGTACAGGCTCGCCGCAGTCGCCCGGCGTTCGGACACATCGACCGGATACGCCTCGACGATGCGCGCGCCGTGGCGCCGGGCGAGGTCGACCGCTCCGTCGAGCAGCGGCTCGGCGACGCCCTGCCGACGGTGCCCCACCCGCACGACGAAGCAGGTGACGGCCCACAGGTCGAGGGCGTCATCGGTCGCCTGGGCGACTCGAGCGCGGCCGAGCCGCGGATAGGACGAGCGCGGTCCCGCGGCGCACCAGCCGACCGCCTCGTCGCCGTTGAACGCGAGGACTCCAGGAGGCGTGCGCCCAGCGACCTGCTCATGCAGCGCCTCGCGCATCGTCGACGCCGTCGCCCGGCTCCAGCCGGCGCCGGGCAGGCGGAAGAACTGGCACCAGCACCGCGACGGGTCACCGCGCGTCCCCATCACCAGCTCGACGGCGGGCCAGCGATCCGGCGTCGCGTCCACCACCGAAATCATGTCCGAGAGGATCCCTCATGAGCCGCACCGTCCGCGCACCCCGGGGCACGACGCTGACCGCTCGCGGCTGGCAGACCGAGGCGCCGCTGCGCATGTTGCAGAACAACCTCGACCCGGAGGTGGCCGAGCACCCGGATCAGCTCGTCGTCTACGGCGGCACCGGCAAGGCGGCCCGCGACTGGCCGTCGTTCGACGCAATCGTCCGGAGCCTCATCGACTTGCGCCTGGACGAGACGCTGCTCGTGCAGAGTGGCCGCCCGGTGGGCATCATGCAGACCCACGAGTGGGCACCGCGAGTGCTGATCGCCAACTCGAACCTCGTCGGCGACTGGGCGAACTGGCCGGAGTTCCGCCGCCTGGAAGCCCTCGGCCTGACCATGTACGGGCAGATGACCGCCGGCTCGTGGATCTACATCGGGACGCAGGGCATCCTGCAGGGGACCTACGAGACGTTCGCGGCCGTGGCCGCGAAACGGTTCGGCGGATCGTTGGCCGGGACGATCACGCTGACCGCGGGCCTCGGCGGCATGGGCGGCGCCCAGCCGCTGGCCGTCACCATGAACGGCGGGGTGGCGATCTGCATCGAGTGCGACCCGTCCCGCATCCAGCGGCGGCTCGACCACGGATACCTTGATGCATCAGCCGTGTCGTCCGATGAGGCGCTGCGGCTGGCGGTGTCGGCACGCGACGAGCGTCGACCGCTGTCGATCGGCGTGCTCGGCAATGCGGCCACGCTCGTCCCGCAGTTCCTGGCGAATGACGCCCCGATCGACATCGTCACCGACCAGACGTCCGCGCACGATCCTTTGTCGTACCTGCCCATCGGCGTCGAATTCGAGGACTGGCACGACTACGCGGCGCGCAAACCTGAGGAGTTCACCGGACGGGCCCGCGCGTCCATGGCCCGGCACGTCGAGGCGATGGTGGGCTTCCTGGACCGGGGCGCCGAGGTGTTCGACTACGGCAACTCGATCCGCGGCGAGGCGCAGGAGGCCGGCTTTGCCCGGGCGTTCGCCTTTCCCGGGTTCGTGCCCGCGTACATCCGGCCGCTGTTCTGCGAGGGACGCGGGCCGTTCCGCTGGGCGGCGCTGTCCGGCGATCCGCGCGACATCGCCCGCACCGACCAGGCCGTGCTCGACCTCTTCCCCGAGAACGAGTCGCTGGCCCGCTGGATTCGCCTCGCCTCGGAGCGGGTGCAGTACCAGGGGCTGCCTGCTCGCATCTGCTGGCTGGGTTACGGCGAGCGTGACCGGGCCGGGCTCGAGTTCAACAAGCTGGTCGAGAGCGGCGAGATCAGCGCGCCGATCGTGATCGGACGCGACCACCTGGATGCCGGATCCGTCGCCTCGCCCTACCGCGAGACCGAGGCGATGCTCGACGGCTCGGACGCGATCGCCGACTGGCCGCTGCTGAACGCCCTGGTCAACACCGCGAGCGGGGCGACCTGGGTCTCGATCCACCACGGCGGCGGTGTCGGGATGGGCCGCTCGATCCACGCGGGCCAGGTGAGCGTCGCCGACGGCACGCCGCTGGCAGCCGCCAAGCTCGAGCGCGTCCTGACCAACGACCCGGGCATGGGCGTGATCCGGCACGTGGACGCGGGGTACGACCGGGCGGTCGAGGTGGCCGCCGAGCGCGGCGTGCGAGTGCCCATGCGCGAGGGCTGATCCGCACGGTTTGGCCGCCCAGGTGGCTATATGGCGCTGGGCGGCCAAACCGAGGTCAGTGGGTGCGCTTGCCCGCTCGCAGGCCGTCCACCGCCTTGGCGATGCGCGCCCGTCGCGTCTCCATCTTCTTGGCGTCCTCGACCCAGCGCACCCACGCCTTGCGGTGCGTGTACGACAGCCCGTCGAAGAACTGCCGAGCCGCGCTGTCGGCCCCGAGCGCCCCGGCGAGATCGTCCGGCACCGTGACCTCGCGCGGCGCCGTGTCGAGCTCGATGTCGACGTCGACCTCGTCCCCGGCGGCGACCCCAGCCGCCTCGCGGTTCTCGGCGCTGAGCGGCAGCAGGAACTGCCCGCCCCGCGACGCGACGGTCGTGCGGTACGTGTGCGCGCCGATCGTGATCCGGACGGACGGTTGCCGGCCCGAGTCGAGCGCCGCGATCACGTCGTCCGGCACGACCATGCCGGTTGCCGTCTTGCCGCCGAGTAGCACCGTCGTGTGGAACCTCATGGTCACACCAGCTCAATCGCGTCGGCGATGGAGTCCAGGACGCGTCCCGGACGGTACGGATACTGCTCGATCTCGGCCGGCGTGGTCGACCCGCTGAGCACCAGGATCGTGTCCAGGCCGGCCTCGATGCCGGCCACGATGTCGGTGTCCATGCGATCGCCGACCATCACCGTGGTCTCCGAGTGGGCGGCGATCCGGTTCAGCGCGCTGCGGAACATCATCGGGTTCGGCTTGCCGACGAAATAGGGACGGCGGCCGGTCGCGGTGGTGATCAGCGCGGCCACCGAGCCCGTCGCCGGCAGCGGACCCTGTGCGGACGGCCCGGTGACGTCGGGGTTCGTGGCGATGAACCGGGCACCCTGACTGATCAGCTGGATCGCCTTCGTGATCGCCTCGAACGAGTACGTACGCGTCTCGCCGAGAATCACGAAGTCCGGCTCCCGGTCGGTCAGCGTGTAGCCGACCCCGTGCAGAGCGGTCGTCAGGCCGGCCTCGCCGATGACGTATGCCGAGCCGTGCGGGAGCTGGTCGGCGAGAAAGGTCGAGGTGGCCAGCGCCGACGTCCAGATCGCGTCCTCGGGAACCTTGAGGCCGGACCGGGCCAGCCGCGCCGCGAGGTCGCGAGGCGTGAATATCGAGTTGTTCGTCAGGACGAGGAACCGGCGGTCCCGGTCGACGAGGCGTTGCAGGAAGTCGGCCGCGCCCGGCAGGGCGTGCTCCTCGCGTACGAGCACGCCGTCCATATCGGTGAGCCAGCACTCTGCGCGTTGTCTCATGGCGCCCAGTCTGTCAGCGACGTAGCGTCCCGCCACACGAAACGGGGCCCACCAGGTGGCAGGCCCCGTTTCGCGAGAGGGACGCCGTCAGGACGCCGCCGTGACCTCCCAGGTGATGTTGTCGCCGTGCTGCTGCGTCCAGAACAGCCGCCACGTGCCGTCGAACGGGTGCGGCACGTTCGTGCCGATCAGGCCCGCCACCGTCGGGTCGCCGTCGCTCACGTGGATGCCGGTGATCTCGTTGTCACCCTCGTTCTGGAAGCCGGGCGTGCCGGCCAGCCCGACGTCGATGGTC
>DASXRA010000061.1:0-6926 GCA_036506855.1 Jatrophihabitantaceae bacterium | reverse complement strand
GGTGACGTTCCTGTTCGGCGGGCTGTCCGGCATCATCCTGGCCTCGCCGCCACTCGACTTCCACCTCGGCGACACGTACTTCGTGGTGGCCCACTTCCACTACGTGCTGTTCGGCACGATCGTGTTCGCCGCCTACGCCGGCGTGTACTTCTGGTTCCCGAAGTACACCGGGCGCTACATGGACGAGAAGCTGGGCAAGCTGCATTTCTGGCTGACGTTCATCGGCTTCCACACGACGTTCCTGGTGCAGCACTGGCTCGGCGAGAAGGGCATGCCGCGCCGCATCGCCGACTACCTGCCCTCGGACGGGTTCACCACGCTGAACACCATCTCGACGCTCGGCTCGTTCATCCTCGGCGCGTCGATGCTGCCGTTCGCGTACAACGTCTACCGGTCCTACCGTTATGGCGAGATCGCCACCGCCGACGACCCGTGGGGCCACGGCAACTCCCTGGAGTGGGCCACGTCGTCCCCGCCGCCGCGGCACAACTTCACGTCCATCCCGCGGATCCGTTCCGAGCGTCCGGCCTTCGAACTGCACTACCCCGATCTACTCGAACGCCTCGAGGCCGAAGCCCACGCCGGACGCCGCCACGAGATCGCGCCGGTGCTTGCCGGCGCCGACGGCCCGAGGTCCGGCGAACGAGATAGCGAACCCGGCTGGTAGCGCCGGCTTCCGGCGGCAGCCGGCGTCTCGGCTCGCATGCGATGCGACCAACCCCCGTCCTCGTCACCGTGACCGGCCGCGACCGGCCC
Source organism: Jatrophihabitantaceae bacterium (assembly GCA_036506855.1). Lineage (GTDB taxonomy): Bacteria > Actinomycetota > Actinomycetes > Mycobacteriales > Jatrophihabitantaceae > DASXRA01. Next base: position 6,170 of record DASXRA010000061.1, on the reverse strand, counting down.
GGAGTCACGGCGATCGTCTTCGCCGCGCTGTCGGCCCACGACGTCGACGTGCGTGACGTCGTGCAGACGGTGACCGGCCAGCGCGCGACCCTGACGGTGCTGGTGGATCTGCGTGGCGACGCGGCCACATTGCGGCACTCCGTCGACAGCAACACGGCGGCCGTGGGTGTCGAGTCCCAGGTCGAAGTGGTCGACGAAGGCCAGCCGATGCTGCTGGGCAAGCGCCGGCCCCGTCCGCGTCCCGGACGAAGCCGTGCGGTCATCCTGAGCCGGCAGCTGCGGGCCGGCGCGATCGGCGACGTCGCCAAGCGCATCAGCGATGTGGGCGGCAACATCGAGTCGATGTGGCAGTCGTCGCGAGCGCAGCTCGCCGGCGTCGAGATGTACATCGACGGCGACGCGAAGGACGTGCGCAAGTCGCTGATCGGGGCCGCCGCCGAGACCGGGCTCGACATCGCCGTCGAGTCTGCGGCGACGCGGCAGCCCGCGCGGCAACTGCTCGTGCTCGACGCCGACGCCACCCTGGCCGGCGACGTCGGCGACGCGCGGTTCGGCCCGCGGGTCGTGCAGTTCGTGCGCGCCGTGCAGGACTCAGGCTGCCGGGTGGCGGCGGTGGCGACGGCCCGGAAGGGCGCGGCCGATGCGCTCGCCGACTCGCTCCAGCTCGATGCCGCAGCGGCAGTACGCGACCGCGCGGGAAAGGCGGCCGCGCTGGAACGGCTGGCCGCCGCGTTCGAGGTACAGCTGTCGCATGCGGTGGCCGTCGGCGACGCGCGCCGCAGCGACCGCCTGCTCAGCGGTGCCGGCATGGCGGTCGGCATCGACGCCAGATCCGCGCGGCATGCGGCGACGGACCGATCCGGCGACGAGGCCTACCTCGACTCGGTGCTGTTCGTGCTGGACGTCCCGTCGAACTAGGGCGTGTTGCTAAAGCCCATGCTCTGCTGCGCGACGCCCAGCAACACGCCCTACCGCACGATCGGTTCACCGAGCAGGGTGACGCCAGCGTCGCGAAGCTGGCTCAGCGCCGCGTCGACGGTCGGGCGGGCAACGCCTGCGGTCAGGTCGAGGCGCACCGTCGTCGCGAGGCCGTTCGCGACCGCGTCGAGCGCCGTGGCGCGCACGCAGTGATCGGTCGCGATGCCCACGATCTCGACCTCGCCGACGTCGTGCCCGCGCAGCCACTCGGCCAGCGCCACACCGTCGCTCACGGCCTCGAAGCCCGAATAGGCCGCGCGGAATTCGCCCTTGTCGAAGACCGCCTCGACGCGCGACGTGTCGAGCTCGGGGTGCAACTCGACGCCGGCCGTGCCGACCCGGCAGTGCGGCGGCCACGAGTCGACGAAATCGGGGTGGTCGGAGAAGTGCGCGCCAGGGTCGATGTGGTGGTCGCGAGTCGCCACGGCGTGGTCGTAGCCGCCCGCGCCAAGACGTTCGGTGACCATGCGGGCCACGTCCGTGCCGCCGGCGACGGCCAGCGAACCGCCCTCGCAGAAGTCGTTCTGGACGTCGACGACGATGACCGCGCTACTCATGCGGCCGATTGTGCTCGCCAGCGGTGTGTCGGGCGCCTCCTGTCGTTCCTTTGCTCTGCGTACCTGGACCCATCACCCGGCCTGCTCAGACGCACTACCCGGTGTTGCACACCGGTACGCAGAGCAAAGGAACCAGCAGACGGAACCGAGACGTTGGGGGCTCTAGCCGGACGGCACGATGCGCGTCGGGATGGCGGGTTCGCCGCGCGAGAGCTTGAGGCCGTCCCAGGGCAGCGTGACCATCGCCTGGCGCAGATGTTCACGGGACGCGTCCAGGTCGGGCAGGTCGGGAACCGGCCTGCCGTCGCGCATCAGCGCGCGCTGCAACAACCGGTCGTGCTCGCCGAGATCCGGCGTAGCGCCGGCGACGACGACCTCCTCGACGGCGGTTCCGGTGGCCTTGTGCACGCGATAGGCGGTCTTGCGCGCGCCCTGGCTCTCCTTGTGCTCGGAGCGCTTGGCGACGGGGCGCCCGTCGACCTCGACGAGCTTGTAGACCATGCCCGCGGTCGGCGCCCCCGAACCGGTCACGACGGCGGTGCCCGCGCCGTAGGCGTCGACGGGCGACGCGCCGAGCGCGGCGATGGAGTACTCGTCGAGGTCGCCGCTGACGATGATGCGTGTGCCCGTCGCGCCGAGGGCGTCGAGCTGCGCGCGTGCCTGGCGAGCCAGCACGCCGAGATCGCCGGAGTCGATGCGGATCGCGCCGAGTGACGGGCCGGCGACCTCGACGGCGGCGGCAATACCAGCGGTCAGGTCGTAGGTGTCGACGAGCAGCGTGGTGTCGGTGCCAAGCGTGGCGATCTGTGCCCGGAACGCGGCAGCCTCGTCGTCGTGCAGCAGGGTGAACGCGTGTGCGGCGGTGCCGCTCGTCGGCACGCCGTACCGGTCCCCGGCTGCCAGGTTGGACGTCGCCGCGAAGCCGGCGAGGTACGCGGCCCGTGCGGACGCGACCGCCGCGATCTCGTGCGTCCGGCGCGATCCCATCTCGATGATCGAGCGCCCTTCGGCGGCGCTGACCATGCGGGCGGCCGCCGACGTGATCGCGGAATCGTGATTGAGGATCGACAGTACGAGCGTCTCGAGCACGACCGTCTCGGCGAACGTGCCCGACACCGTGCACAGCGGCGAGTACGGGAAGTACAGCTCGCCTTCGGCATACCCGTCGACGTCGCCGCGGAACCGGTACGCGTCGAGATAGGCCGCCGCGGACTCGCCGACCACGCCCGCACGATGCAACGACTCGACGGTCGCGGCGTCGAACGTGTAGTCGGCGATCGCGTCGAGCAGCCGCGCGGTGCCGGCGACCACGCCGTATCGCCGGCCCTCGGGCAGCCGGCGCGCGAACACCTCGAACACGCAATGCCGCCCGGCGGTCGAATCCCGCAGAGCGGCGTCGAGCATGGTGAGCTCGTAGCGGTCGGTCAGCAGCCCGGTACTCATGAGCCGCGCACGCGGCCGTCAGTCACGTCGTGGACCGAAGACTCCCGCGATGCCCGCGATCAGGAAGCCGGCGAGAGTCAAGAACAGCCCGATCTGGGCGTGCTTGAAGACGCCCGCGTCTTGCAGTCCGGTGTCTTTCGCCTTGTTCCAGAAGGTGCTCGACGCGAGCAGGGTGACTACCACGCCGATTACCCCGAGCACCGGCGCGATGATGCGGAACAGGGCTGCCGCACCACTGGGCAGGCTGGCGACCACCGCCGCCGCGACAACGGCAAGCACCAGGATCCAGACCAGGTAGCCGCTGTATGCCTTCATGAGACCGGCGTCGATGTCCTTGGCTGAGTCGCCCAGGTCGGAGAGCTTGCCGGCCTGGCCGAGGACCGTGTACCAGTTCAGCGCCGCGACGCCGATGACGAGCAGCAATGCGCCGACAGCCGCGACGGCCAGGCCGACGATGCCGGCCGACTCGCTCGGCTCGTCGTAGCGGGAACGCCACGCCGGCTGCTGCGGCTGCTGGTAGTCGTGGCCGCCGGGCTGCTGCGGATAGTTGCCCGGCTGCTGGTAGCCGCCTTGCTGGGGGTAGTTGCCCTGCCCGGGGTAGTTGCCCTGCCCGGGGTAGCCGCCCTGCCCGGGGTAGCCGCCGCCGTGTCCCGGATAGACCGTCGGTTCGGGGAAACCGGACGGGTCTTGCTGCGGGTAGTTGCCGCTGCCGGGGTAGTTGCCCCACTGCGGCTGCTGACCCGGCTGGCTCTCGCCCGGTCCAGGGTTGTATGGCGTGCTCATGGAGCCTGACCGTAGCCGAGCGTGATAGGCGATGTCATCGTGCGCCGACGGACCATGCCCCTGCGCATCCGGCCGGTGAGCGAGTCGTGACCGGAACGTTACCGTGCCACCATGGAGTGATGGCTGGCACGCTCTCGCCCCCACTCGAGACCCAGGGTGAGACGCTGCCCGAGGAGCAGAGCGACGTCCTCGGCGCAGCCGACCACCCGTGGATCACGATCGTCTGGAACGATCCGATCAACCTGATGAGCTACGTGACGCACGTCTTCATGGTGGTGTTCGGCTACTCGAAACCCAAGGCGGAGAAGCTGATGCTCGACGTCCACCAACGCGGCAAGGCCGTTGTGTCGTCCGGCAGCCGCGAACGGATGGAGCTCGACGTGAACACCCTGCACGGGTACGGCCTCTGGGCCACGCTGCAGCACCAGGACGGGTGAGGGTCACCCGGCGCCGCGGCCACGTCCGGATCAATCTGGAAGTGGTCGAGGTCGGGCTGCTGGCGACGCTGTTCGACGACCTGGGCGGCGCGCTCGAGGTGCTACCCGAGGACGACCCGGTGCGCCAGCGGCTCTTCCCGTCGGCCTACCCCGAGGACGAGGACGCGGCGACTGAGTTCCGCGAACTGACCGAGGACTCGCTGCGTGACGCTCGGGTCGAGCGGCTCGAAAGGTGCCGTGCCGAGCTGCCGTCCGCCGAGGGCAATGTCGAGCTGGACGACGAGGCAGCACAGCGCTGGCTCACCGTGCTCAACGACCTGCGCCTCGCGATCGGCACGCGCCTGAATGTCAGCGAGGACGACGAGCCGGGCATCGACCCGGCCGACCCCGACGCCCAGACGCGGGCCATCTACCAGTGGCTGACGGCATTGCAGGACTCCCTCGTCCACGCGGTCGCGCGCTGACCGGGACACTAGGTAGCGTTGAGCGCCGTGCTGACCATCGACCGGGCCGCCCGCGACGCCATCGTCGCGCACGCGCGCCGCGACCACCCGGACGAGGCATGCGGGGTCGTCGCCGGCGCCGAGGGCAGCGATCGGCCGACCCGGTTCATCCCGATGCTGAACGCCGCGCGCTCGCCCACGTTCTACGAGTTCGACTCGAGCGACCTGCTGCAGCTGTACAAGGAGATGGCGGCCAACGACGAGGAGCCGGTGGTCATCTACCACTCGCACACGGCCACCGAGGCCTACCCGTCGCGTACCGACATCTCCTACGCGTCCGAGCCGAATGCGCATTACGTGCTGGTCTCGACTCGATTGCCCGACACAGCCGAGTTCCGGTCGTTCCGGATCGTCGACGGCGTAGTCCACGAGGAACCCGTCACAGTGGTGGAGTCCTGTATCTGACGGGCGCGGGTGGGACGATTGTGCTCAGCGTTCGCGTTCTGTAACCAGCCGACACTCGCCAAGCACGACAGGAGTACCAGATTCCAATGACCATCGAGGTCAAGATCCCGACGATCCTGCGCAGCTACACCGGCGGCGCGAAGTCCGTCGACAGCGCGGGCGACACGCTCTCGGCACTGCTCGACAACCTGGACGCCACGCACCCGGGCCTGAAGGGCCGGCTGATCACCGACGACGGCGGGCTGCACCGGTTCGTCAACGTCTACGTCAACGACGAGGACGTGCGCTTCACCGGCTCGCTCGACACCGCGCTCAAGGACGGCGACTCGGTCACGATCCTGCCGGCGGTCGCGGGCGGCTGAGCATGACCCGGTACGACTCGCTGCTCGACGCGCTCGGCGAAACCCCGCTGGTCGGCCTGCCGAGGCTCTCGCCACGGTGGGACGGCGACGCGCCGGTGCGGCTGTGGGCCAAGCTCGAGGATCGCAACCCCACGGGCTCGGTCAAGGACCGTGCTGCGCTCTACATGGTTCGCCACGCCGAGGCCGACGGCCGGCTGACGCCCGGGTGCACGATCCTCGAACCGACGTCGGGCAACACCGGCATCTCGCTGGCCATGGTGGCCAAGCTGCGCGGGTACGGCCTGGTCTGCGTGATGCCCGAGAACACGTCGGTCGAACGACGCCAGCTGCTGGAGATGTTCGGCGCCCGCATCATCTACTCGCCGGCCGAGGGCGGATCGAACGAGGCGGTCGTGGTGGCCAAGCGACTGGCCGCCGAGAACCCGGACTGGGTGATGCTCTACCAGTACGGCAACGCGGCCAACGCGCTCGCCCACTATGAGGGCACCGGCCCCGAGATCCTGCGCGACCTGCCGACGATCACCCATTTCGTAGCCGGGCTCGGCACGACGGGCACGCTGATGGGCGCGGGCCGGTACCTGCGCGAGAAGGCGCCCGACGTGCAAGTCATCGCCGCCGAGCCGCGCTACGGCGAGCTCGTGTACGGGTTGCGCAACATCGACGAGGGCTTCGTGCCCGAGCTCTACGACGACTCGGTGCTGA
>DASXRA010000060.1:0-5496 GCA_036506855.1 Jatrophihabitantaceae bacterium | reverse complement strand
GGTGCTGCTGTCCGGCAACCATGGCGAGATCGCCCGCTGGCGGGCCGAGCAGTCCCGGCGACGCACCGAGGAGCGGCGTCCTGACCTGTTGCCGTGACCGCCCGGTTTCACGTTGCTCGGGTCCGTATGGCACCATCGAGGGGTTGCCTGCGCGTCGAGCGGCCCAGCGTCAATTGGCACGGCGGCGGCCATCCTGGCAAGGCGGTCGGAACGACCATCGCACGACTGGCGCGCTCGAAGTACGAAACCTGAAGGAAGCGAATCCCGAGATGAACACGCTCGACACCCTGGACGCGGAGTCGTTGCGCTCTGACGTGCCCGCCTTCCGTCCCGGCGACACCCTCAAGGTGCACGTACGTGTCGTCGAGGGCTCGCGCTCGCGGATCCAGGTCTTCCAAGGCGTCGTCATCCGTCGCCAAGGTGGCGGTCTGCGCGAGACGTTCACGGTCCGCAAGGTCAGCTTCGGTGTCGGCGTCGAGCGCACCTTCCCTGTGCACACGCCGGTCATCGACAAGATCGAGCTCGTCACGCGCGGCGACGTCCGGCGGGCGAAGCTTTACTACCTGCGTGATCTGCGCGGCAAGGCGGCGAAGATCAAGGAGAAGCGGGAGACGGTCGCGCGCTGAGTACCGGCGACGAGCGCATGGCTGACGAGGAATCCCGTTCCGGATCCCACCTCGCTGATGGCACCTTGCCGGGCGAGGCCGCGTCCGAAGACTCGGTCGAATCCGCGACGTCGGCGCGCGACGACGAACTCGCCGACTCTCTCGCGGTGACCCGTGGCGCCGACGACCCGGCCGACAGCGCGAGCGCGGACGGCGCATCGGCTGCTCGATCCGCGCACACCCAGGTCGATCCGCGGCCGAGCGCCGAGCTGACCGCACCTGATGACGGCAGCGCTCAGGCAACGACGGACGCCGAGTCAGCCGCCGACACCGAAACTGACACCGACACCGGCTCGGCTGACGGCGTGCAGCCGCGGCACGGCGTCCTGCGCCGCCGCGCTCCGCGCAAGCCGAAGAAGCAGCACAAGAAGGCACCGTGGTGGGAACTGCCGGTGCTGATCGCGGTCGCCATCGCGGTCGCGGTACTGATCAAGACGTTCCTCGTGCAGCCGTTCTACATCCCCTCCGAATCGATGGAGAAGACGCTCCACGGCTGCCCCGGTTGCTCGGGTGACCGCGTCCTGGTCAACAAGCTGATCTTCGACCTGCGCGACCCGCATCCAGGCGATATCGTCGTGTTCCGCGCGCCGACTGACTGGGACGAGGAGCCCGCGCCGCGAGCGCCGGCCAACCCGATCGTCAAGGGCGTGCGCTGGTTCGGCCAGCTGGTCGGCTTCGTACCGCCGGACGAGCGGGACCTGATCAAGCGGGTCATCGCCGTCGGCGGGCAGACCGTCCAGTGCTGCGACTCGAAGGGTCGCGTGCAGATCAGCGACCACGGGGTCAACGGCCCGTGGCGGTCACTGGACGAGCCGTACATATTCGAGAACAGCGCCTGGGACTCACGCAGCAAGCCCGCACATCTCGCATCGGGCGGCAGCGACCAGCGCACGTTCGGCCCGATCACGATCCCGAAGGGCCGGCTGTGGGTGATGGGCGACCATCGCGGCGACTCGGCCGACTCCAGGTTCCACTGCATCGAGGCGGCGCCGGCCGATCACGTCTGCGGCACGTCGGACACCACGGTGGCCGTGAGCAAGGTGATAGGCAAGGGCGTCCTCATCGCCTGGCCGCCGTCGCGGTGGCGCACGCTCGGCACACCAGGCACGTTCAAGCACTCGGCCGAGGCGGCTTTGCCGCTCCTGGGCGGTGCCGCGTTCGTGCTGCCGCTGTTCGGCCTGCGACGCCGGCGTCGGCGGCGGTAGTGCCAGAGCCGGTTCGACGGGTCGGCGGCCGGCTGCTTCTGATCGATCCGGACGGTCGCCTGCTGCTCATCCACGAGCGCACGGACGACGGCGCCGCCACGTTCTGGATCACACCGGGCGGCGGGCTCGAGCCGGGGGAGACACCGCAACAAGCCGCTGTCCGCGAGACGTACGAGGAAACCGGCATCGAGATCACGCTGCTGCCGGACGCACCGGTCGCGCATTCGCGCGTGCGCAGCTGGAGTGGAGACGGCGTCACGTACGAGCAGACCGACCTCTTCTTCACGGTGAGCGTCGCGGCCGGGTTGACGTTCGCCCCGGCAGGGCTCACGGACGTTGAGCGCGACCTGTGGCTCGGGTATCGCTGGTGGACGCCGGCCGAGCTGCGCGCGAGCGACGAGACCTTCGTGCCGGCCGACGTCGCCGAGTTGGTACAGAGCGTCGGCCCGATCTCACGCACGGCCGGCCGGGTGCTCCTGCTCGACGACGCCGGGCGGGTGCTGCTGATCGAGAGCTACGTCGACGTCGGCACATCGTCGACGCACTGGATCACTCCCGGCGGCGGCGCCGAGCCCGGCGAGTCACCCGCCGACGCCGCTGCGCGCGAACTGCTCGAAGAGACCGGCGTGCGGGTCGAGCTCGGCGATGCTGACGCCGTGCACATCGATCGGGAGTCGTTCACGTTCAACGGTCGGGTGTACGAGCAGACCAACCACTACTTCGTCGTGCGGCTCGCAGCGGGGACCTCACTCGTGGTGGCCGGCGTCGACGAGGTCGAGCAATCCGTGCTGGTCGGTGAGCGCTGGTGGACGTCGGCCGAGCTGCGCGCGACGGCCGAGGTCGTCTACCCGGTCGGACTCGCCGACCTGGTCGAGAGCGTCGTGTCCGGCGAGCACGCCGCGTCCGCGTAACGTCAGCATCGCCATGGCCAGTCGCACACTCACGCCACCCCTCCCGATCCGGCCACCTCGCCTGATCGTGCGCCGAGACGCCGGCCTGTCCGCCTACGTGACGGCCTTGCGCCGCGCCGGATTCGCGCTCGTTGCAGGCGCCGACGAGGCGGGTCGTGGCGCGTGCGCCGGGCCGCTGGTCGTCGCCGCATGCATCCTGCCGCCGGGCCGTCGCGGCGAGATCGAGGGGCTGGCCGACTCGAAGCTCCTGACGCCGGCCGTGCGCGAACAGCTCTACGGCGAGATCGTCGCGCGGGCGACCGCATACTCCGTCATCGCGATCCCGGCCGCCGAGGTCGACGAGCGCGGTCTGCATGTGGCCAATCTGGCCGGGATGCGCCGCGCGATCGCCGCCCTGCGCCCGGCGCCGTCCTATGCGCTCACGGACGGGTTCCCGGTACCGGGGCTCGGCGTCCCGGCAACGGCCGTGTGGAAAGGCGATGTCGTGGTGAGCTGTATCGCGGCGGCATCGATCCTCGCGAAGGTGACGCGTGACCGGACGATGGTGCAGATGCATGAGGTCTGGCCGAACTACGAGTTCGCACAGCACAAGGGCTACGTGACGCCGGAGCACGCCGCCGCGCTCGATCGATTCGGGCCCTGCCCCGAACATCGGGCGTCCTACGTGAACGTCCGGCGGGCCCTCGCGCGGCACGGCGAGGCGCCAGTGGGCGACAATGGGTGGATCGATGGGGGACTCAGCGTGCAAGACTCCGAGGAGATCGCGTGAATCGCGAGACGTCAGCGAGGCCAGGATGAGCGCCGAGGATCTCGAGAACTACGAGACCGAGATGGAGCTGCAGCTCTATCGCGAGTACAAGGACATCGTCGCCCAGTTCAGCTATGTGGTCGAAACCGAACGGCGTTTCTACCTGACGAACGACGTCGACCTGCAGCCGCGCAACGTCGACGGCGACGTCTACTTCGAACTCACCATGCGCGACGCCTGGGTGTGGGATATGTACCGGCCTGCGCGGTTCGTCAAGACCGTGCGGGTCATCACGTTCAAGGACGTGAACATCGAGGAGCTGGAGCGTGCCGAGCTCGAGTTGCCTGACACCAAGGACGGCTTCGGTAGCTGACGCGCGAGTCTTGTCAAATCGGCCGTCCACAACCGCTACCTTTGTCCACAACCTGGCCTAAAGCGCCGACTTGCCCCGCTGCGCACGGCAGCGTGGAGGCATGCGAGCCAAGGACGCGGTTGGTCAATACGGTGAGCGGGTCGCCGAACGGCATCTGCGCGACGCCGGCCTGACGGTCGTCGCGCGCAACTGGCGCTGCCCTGACGGCGAACTCGACATCATCGCGTTCGAGGGCGAGGTTCTCGTCTTCTGCGAGGTCAAGACTCGCTCGGGGACGACGTTCGGCGATCCCGCGGAGGCGGTCTCGGGCGCCAAAGCCCGGCGGATGCGGCACCTGGCGTTGCGGTGGCTCGACGAGCAACGCGGCCGCGGACGGACCCGGTTCTGGGCCGAGCTGCGCTTCGACGTGGTCAGCGTGCTGCGTCAGCCCCAGGGCGCTGCCGAGGTCGTTCACCTGCGGGCGGCGTTCTGATGGCGATCGCGCGCACGCTCGCCCTCGCTCTCGCCGGCGTGGACGGTCAGGTCGTCGAGGTCGAGGCCGATCTGTCCGCCGGCCTGCCCGGATTGACGTTCACCGGCCTCGCCGACGCCGCCGTCGTCGAGGCTCGTGATCGCATCCGTGCTGCAGTGCTGAACTCCGGGGCCGTCTGGCCGAACCGGCGCATCACGCTGGCGTTGTTGCCCGCGGACGTGCGCAAGGTCGGTTCCCGGTTCGACCTGGCCATGGCCTTGGCAGTGCTGGCAGCGGCCGGGTCCGTCCCACCGGCGTCGATCGCGGGCGCCGCATGGATCGCCGAACTCGGTCTGGACGGGCGGTTACGCCCGATCCGGGGCGTGTTGCCTGCCGTCATCGCGGCAAAGCGTGCGGGCATCCCGCACGTCGTCGTCGCTGCGGGCAATGCCGCCGAGGCAGCGCTCGTGACAGGCGTCGACGTTCGCGCGGCGCAGACGCTTGCCGAGGTGATCACCTGGCTCTGCGGCGATGGGCCGCCTCCGGCCGTGGCGGTGCCGGGCGTTGACGTCCCGGTCGAGGCAGGCCCCGATCTGGCCGAGGTTGCCGGGCAGGGTGCCGCGAGGCGGGCACTCGAGGTCTCGGCGGCCGGAGCGCATCACCTCTACCTGGTGGGACCACCTGGCGCAGGCAAGACGATGCTCGCCGAGCGCCTGCCCGGCTTGCTGCCAGAGCTCGACGATTCCGCGGCGCTGGCCGTGACCGCCGTCCACTCGGTGGCCGGGGCGCTGCCCAAGCACGGACAGCTGCTGCGTCGAGCGCCGTTCCAAGCTCCCCACCACACCGCGTCGGTCGCCGCGCTGGTCGGTGGTGGGTCGGGCATTGCCGGTCCGGGTGCCATCTCGTTGGCGCATCAGGGCGTTCTATTCCTCGACGAGGCGCCGGAGTTCAACTCGAATGCCCTCAACGGTCTTCGACAGCCGCTCGAGAGCGGCGAGGTCGTCCTGCATCGCAGCAGCGGGGCGGTGACCTATCCGGCGCGATTCCTGCTCGTGCTGGCGGCCAATCCGTGCCCTTGCGGCAGCCGGGCGCGCGAGTGCTCGTGCCCCCCAGCGCTGCGCAGGCGTTATCGGCAGCGACTGT
>DASXRA010000059.1:0-4870 GCA_036506855.1 Jatrophihabitantaceae bacterium | reverse complement strand
GCGACGACGCCGCGCAGCTTGATGCCGTAGACCTCGGCCACGCCCCGGTACAACCCGAGCGAGGCCACCGAGCCGGCGTACTTGTGCTCGTAGTCCTTGAGCGCGGAGCGGTTGAGGTACGCGACCACGTTGCGGGCGAGCACCTTCGCCTGACGTACCGCGTGCTGCGCGCTGGGCCCGGTGAGCGCGTCCGGGTCCTTGCTGGTCACGTCCGGTACCGCCGCGCAGTCGCCGGCGGAGAAGACGCCCTCGACGCCGCGAACGGTCAGGTTCGCGTTGCAGGGCAGGCGACCCTTGTCGTCGCGTGGCAGGTCGGTGGCGGCGAGCACCGGGTTGGCCTTGACGCCGGCCGTCCAGACGACGGTCTCCGCGTCGAACTCGTCGCCGTCGCTGAGCATCACGTGCCCGTCGACGACCGAGTCGAGCCGGGTGTCGAGGCGCACGTCGATCTTGTGTTCCACGAGCCGTTCGACCGTGTACAGCGACAAGCCGAGCGAGACCTCGGGCATGATCCGCGTCGCCGCCTCGACGAGCACCCAGCGCATGTCGTCCGGCTCGATGCCGTCGTAGTAGCGCGTCGCGTACCGCGCCATGTCCTGCAGCTCGGCGATCGCCTCGACGCCCGCGTAGCCGCCGCCGACGAAGACGAACGTCAGCGCGCTGCGGCGCCGGTCGGGGTCGGTGGTCGAGAAGGCCAGGTCGAGCCGGGCGAGGACGTGGTTGCGCAGGTAGATGGCCTCGCCGATCGTCTTGAAGCCGATGCCCTGCTCGGCGAGCCCCGGGATGGGCAGCAGCCGCGAGATCGAACCCGGGCACATGACGAGCAGGTCGTAGCCGATCTCGTACGCCTCGGCCTCACACGGCTGGATCGTGGCGACCTTGCGTGCATGCTCGACACCGCTCACCGCCGCGGTGATCACCCGGCACTTGCGCAGTACGCGGCGCAACGGGACGACGACATGCCTCGGCTCGACGGAGCCCGCCGCTGCCTCGGGCAGGAACGGCTGGTAGGTCATATTCGGCTGCGGGTCGACGATCGTGATCTCGGCACGCGAGGGCTTGAGCCTTCGCTGCAGGTGCAGCGCCGTGTACATGCCGACGTAGCCGCCGCCGACGATCAGGACGCGGACCGGCTGGTTCACGGTGCTCATGCGTGGCGCCCTGCCGGGCTAGTCCTCGTCGTCGTCGGGCGCCGCGTGGTCTGGCACGCCCGGCGTCGGGTCGCGCGACACGTCGAAGTCCGGTGCCTCGTCGTCGTCACGCAGGTGATCCGGGACGCCCGGTCGGGTCGCGCGACACGTCGATGCGGCTGCGATCCGGAGTGAACTCACGCTCGCTGTCTGCCATGCGGGCGAGCGTACTGCCGGGCTCAGCCGGCCAACTCGGCCGCCCGGGCGAACACCGCGTCGAGCATCGGCTCGGTCAGCTTGCCGGTGAACGTGTTCTGCTGGCTGACGTGGTAGCAGCCGAGCACGACGCGGCCGTCTAGCGCGACCTCGGCGCCGTGCGCGAACCGCGGCATCGGCCGCGGGACGTCCACGCCGACGGCGCGCAGGGTCGGCCACAACCCGACCCAGGCGAAAGCGCCGAGCACCACGACGGCGCGAACGCCCGGCCAGAGCAACTCGAGCTCGCGAACCAGCCATGGGCGGCACGTGTCGCGCTCGGCCGGCGCCGGCTTGTTGTCGGGCGGCGCGCACCGCACGGTGGCCACGATGCGCGTCCGGTCGAGGACCAGGCCGTCGTCGGCTGACACCGACGTGGGCTGGTTGGCCAGGCCGCAGCGGTACAGCGAGGCGTAGAGCCAGTCGCCGGATCGGTCGCCGGTGAAATTGCGCCCGGTGCGGTTCGCGCCGTGCGCGCCGGGCGCCAGGCCGACGATCAGGATGCGCGGATCGGCCGGACCGAATCCGGGCACCGGGCGGCCCCAGTACTCCTGGTCGGCATAGGCACGCCGCTTCGACGCCGCGACGCCCTCGCGCCACGAGACGAGGCGCGGGCAGGCCCGGCACACCGACACCCGGGCGTCCACGGCTCGGACGGACGCCGCGGAGGACGCGAGCCGGACGACGTCGCCGGCATCGCGCGCGACCGCGGTCCTGCTCGTGGCCGGATCCGCCGGCCAGCCGGAGCCGGGGCGGACCGTCATGCGCACAGCGTGTCACGACTCGTAGAGTGACCGGTTGCAGCATCGAACCGGGACGGAGCGTCATGGCGAGCATCGTGAACAAGGCCGGCTGGCGGATCGTCACCATCGTGATCGGCATTCCGGTCGGCATCCTCAGCAAGAAGGGCGTCGAGCGCGCCTGGGCCGCTGCCCGGCCAGGCGACCCACCGCGCAAGGCCAAGGATCCCGAGGCACGATGGGGCGACGTGCTCGGCTGGGCCGCCCTGTCGGCAGTCGGCGTCGCGGTCGCCGAGCTGGTCACCACCAAGGGCGCCGCGACGGTATGGCGCTCGCTCGTCGGTGCCGAGCCGCCCGGGACGGCGTCCGAGGAGAAGGCCACGAAGGACAAAACTCCCGAGGACGCGTCCGCGAAGTAGTGCGCCCAGCGGCGCGCCACGCTGGTGATCGTTCCGAGCACACTTGACCGCACCCCGCAGTTGGAGTTGTCATGGTTCGGGCGTGCTCGGGATGAGAACGTGCTCACGAATCTTGCTCATGTGTGATTGGTTCTTCCCACAATCACGCAGCAACAGTATCGTATTGCGCTTCGGGGACCCATGACAGCGTCCCGGTCGAGCCGGGAAACGGCAGGAGGAAACGGGATGAACAGACGCACCACGGCGCTGCTCGCCGGGGTGAGCGCCCTCGCGCTCGCACTCGCCGCATGCAGCAGCGGCAAGGGAGCGAAGAACGTGCCACCGGCGAGCGGCTCCGGTTCGGGCAACGGGGGCGGCAGCGTCAAGTCGATCAAGGTCGTCATTGCCGGCTACAGCCCGGACAAGACGCCCCAGTTCTGGAACGGGCTGGCCGCCAAGTACAAGACGCAGACCGGCATCACCGCGAACATCCAGGTGATCAGCTGGGACACGATCGACCAGCAGGTCAAGACGATGGCGCAGACCAACAGCCTGCCCGACGTCATGAACTACAACACGTTCGCCAGCTACGCCAAGGACGGCCTGCTCTATTCGGCCGACGAGGTGCTGTCGCCGACGACGGCCAGCGACTTCATCGACGCGTTCAACGCAGGCGGCACGTATAACGACAAGGTGTACGGCTTCCCGATCCTGTCCAGCGCGCGCGCCTTGTTCTACAACAAGACGTTGTTCCAACAGGCCGGCATCAGCGACACCCCGAAGACGTGGGACGAGTTCGAGGCCGACGCCAAGAAGATCACCGCACTCGGCGGCGGGAACGTCGGCTACGCCGAACCGCTCGGCCCCGAAGAGGCCCAGGCCGAGTTCGCGATGTGGATGTTCAACGGCGGTGGCGACTGGCAGAGCGGCGGCAAGTGGACGATCAACTCCACGCAGAACGTCGAAACCCTGCAGTTCTTGAAGAAACTCGCCGTCGACGACAAGGTCACCCAGCCGAACCCCGGCAAGACGAACCGCACCGATGGCGCGTTCAAGCTCTTCGAGAGCGGCAAGGCCGGAATGGTCGTCGGCTTCTCGCCGCTGGCCGGCGAGCTCGACAAGGCGGGCAAGGTGCAGTACGGCGTCGTTCCGATGCCGACCAAGCAGTCCGGTGGCACGCCGAGCACGTTGGCTGTCGAGGACTACCTGATGGGCTTCAAGCACTCGGGCAACCAGGACGCCATCAAGAAGTTCCTCGATCTCTACTACCAGAAGGACAACATCAACACCTGGATCAAGGCCGAGGGATTCCTGCCGGTCACCAAGACGGGCCTGCAAGACATGTCGTCGGACCCGAAGCTCAAGCCGTACCTCGACACGCTGCCGAACGCCAAGCTCGCGCCGGTGACCGACCCGGGGTGGGACACCGTCAGCACAGCGGTGAAGCAGGGCCTCGGCGCGGCGGTCGCGCCGAACGGTGATCCGAAGAAGGTTCTCGACCAGTTGCAGCAGACCGCCGAGTCCGCCGGCTGACCGTGACTGACCAGTTGTCGACGACCGCCCGGCCTCCGCAGCACGCTGCTGCGGAGGCGGGCGGTCCGCCGTCGCGACGCCGGATTCCCTTCTGGCACAGGCGATTGGGACGCTCCGCGGCTGCGCTCCCCTGGGTCGCGCCCGCGCTCGTACTGATCGGCGGCGTCGTGATCTACCCGGCCATCGTGCTGGTCAAGGCGTCGATGACCAACTACACCCGCTACGGCCGGCCGACAGGTTCGGCCGGCAACGGGAACTTTCGCCGGCTCTTCGACGCCTTGCACAAGCCCGTGGTGCTGCACGTCATGCAGAACACCGCGATCTGGGTCGCGTCCGTCGTCGTGATCACGATCGTGCTGAGTCTGGCGCTGGCCCAGTTCATGGCGAAGGAGTTCTTCGGACGCCGGCTCGTGCGCTGGGCGCTAATCGTGCCGTGGGCGGCGTCGCTCGTCATGACCAGTCAGCTGTTCCGCATCCTCTACGCCGGCGACTACGGCCTGCTCAGCCGGCTGTTCGTCTGGCTGCACATCAGCGACAAGCCGACGTACTTCCTCGACGACGACAAGTGGATCCTGCCGTCGATGATCGTGGTGGGCATATTCGTGTCGCTGCCGTTCACCGCGTACGTGTTCCTCGCCGGCCTCAACGCGATCCCGACCGATGTGATGGAAGCGGCGCGCATCGACGGCGCCGGGCCGTGGCAGGCGTACCGCACGATCACGCTTCCCCTGCTGCGGCCGGCATTGTTGGTGGCTGCTGTGCTCAACATGATCTACGTGTTCAACTCGTTCCCGATCATCTACACGCTGACCAC
>DASXRA010000058.1:0-2335 GCA_036506855.1 Jatrophihabitantaceae bacterium | reverse complement strand
AATCGTCTCGTGTTGGTGACCTGCGCATTTGAGCAGGGAGACACCAGCACCGAGAACATCGTCGTCGTGGCCAAGCTGAAGAAGTAGGCAGCTGGGCACTGTCCGTAACAATGATCTTCAGATCGAGCGCCGGAGCGCCAGGGCTGGTCTAACCGCCGGACCGGTGGCGCGAAAATGTCGGCTCCTTTCGCGCCAACCCGAATCGGGCAGACGCAACCCAGGCCCGTCGATCGTTTTGTCAGTCCTCGCACCTATAGTGGCGCTCCCGTGCATCGGCACGGTCGACGACGTCAGGGAAGGACCACGGTGACCAGCCAATCCCCGGCCGATCTTGCGATCGAAGTGCGAGGGCTCGTCAAGCGTTATCGCGGCAGCCGCGGGCAGGGTGAGATCGAGGCGGTGCGCGGTGTCGACCTCGCTGTGCGCACCGGTGAAGTCTTCGGCTTCCTCGGTCCCAATGGGGCGGGCAAGACGACGACGGTTCGCATGCTGTGCACGCTGCTCCCGATCAGCGACGGGCATGCCACGGTGGCCGGCGTCAATGTGCGCGAGGATCCGGCCGAGGTTCGCCGGCGGATCGGCGTCGCGTTGCAGGAGGTCGGCCTCGACGGGCGGCAGACCGGCCGAGAACTGCTCGAGCTGCAATGCGGGCTGTACCACATCGCTGATCCGCCCAGCCGCACGACGGAGCTGCTGCGCCTCGTCGGCCTGGACGACGCGGCCGACCGGCTGATCAGCACCTACTCCAGCGGCATGAAGCGTCGGCTCGACCTCGCGACGGCGCTGGTCCACGAGCCCGACGTGCTCTTTCTCGACGAGCCCACCACCGGGCTCGACCCGGCCAGCCGGTTGACCGTCTGGCAGGAGGTTCGCCGCATCAACGGCCTCGGCACGACCGTCTTCCTGACGACGCAATACCTGGAGGAAGCCGATCAGCTGTGCGACCGGCTGGCAATCATCGACGACGGCACCATCGTCGCCGAGGGCACGCCGGACGAGCTGAAGTCCGAGCTCGGCAGCGATGTGCTGACCATCGGCCTGGATCCGGCCGAGCACGAACGAGCGCGCACGGCACTGGCGCGGCTGGCCGGGCTGGGGCATGTCACCGACGCCGCCGAGGGGCTCGCCGTCTACGTCGACGACGGCGCGGCGGCCGTCGCAGACGTCGTGCGCCTGCTGCACGACGTCGACGTCCGGCCCAAGGCGATCTCGCTGTCCCGCCCGACACTCGACGACGTCTTCCTCGCGTCGACCGGGCGGCGCATCGAGGGCGGCGTCCCGGAGATGGCGTCATGAAAGAGACCACCCTGCTGGCCCGTCGTGCCGTGCGCGAGGTGTGGCGCATCCCGGCCGCGACGATTCCCGCGTTGTTCATTCCCGTGTTCTTCCTGGTCGTCAACCTCGGCCAGGTCAACAAGATCTTCCCGCCGTCGACACCGTTCCTGCACGGGCAGCACTACGTCGCATTCCAGATCCCGGTGTCGCTCGTCTTCGCGGTGAGCTCCGCGACGTCCGGGCTGGCGATGGTCACCGACATCGACATCGGCTACCTCGACAAGCTGCTCGCCGCACCGATCCGGCGCACGGCGATCGTGTGGGGACGCCTCGCCGCCGACCTCGCCCGAGGCATTGCCGCGTCGGCACTCATTCTCGCTGTCGGCTACGCGTTCGGCGCCCGAGTCAAGTCCGGCCTCGTCGGCGTGCTGTTGCTGATCGCGCTCACGGCATTGTGGGGTGTCGCCTATGCGGGCTTCGCGATCGCGATCGCGTTGAGCACGAAGAACGTGCAGACGACGAACGCGTCGTTCATCATCTTCTTCCCGCTGCTGTTCCTCACGCCGAACTTCGTGCCGCTCGAGTTGCTCGCCGGCCCGCTGAAGGCGATCGCGCGGTTCAACCCCGTCACGTACGTGATCACCGGGCTGCGCGATCTCGTTCTGCAGCCGCACATCCGGTGGGGCTCGCTCGGCGCCTGCGCGTTGACGATCGCCGTCACCGGTGTCGTGCTGACCGCTCTCTCGCTGCGGGCGCTCACCCGCTTCAGCGAATGAGCCGGCTCGCCGGCTGACCGGCTGACAGCCGACCTGGGCGACCGGGCGCGAATGGCGAACGTCGCCCAAGCAACTTCGGCTCGGCCATTGACGTGATGCGCTCACGCTCCTACGCTGCCTCGAAACAGCTGTCGAAGCGGTTCGACAATCCGTTTCGACAATGCGCTTCGACGGGGCCGAGCGGCGCCGCCGATGCCCGAGGCCCGATCGGAGGACGGCGCATGGCGACCATCCGCGACGTTGCCCAGCGCGCCGGCGTCTCGGTCAGCACGGTCTCCTACGTC
>DASXRA010000057.1:0-4835 GCA_036506855.1 Jatrophihabitantaceae bacterium | reverse complement strand
TGCCCGGCGCGACCGATCAGGCCGCTGTGGGCAGGCGCAGCGACACGTTGGCGCACGCCTCGCACGTCTGCGCAGGGATGAGCCCGATGCGCATCAGCCAGGCGAAGATCGTGCAGCCCACGCAGAACGCGAAGACAGATTCCAGCGTGGCCGCGGCGACGATCATGCCGAGCAGCACCTGGGTCAGGCCGTCGGCGCCGAAGCCGAAGTGGGCGATGACCGCGGCCAGCGACATCAACGTGCCCATTCCCTGCGCGAAGCGCTTCGGCGGGCCGGCCACCGGGTTCGCATGACCGATGCGTGGTGCAGCGACCCGCGTCGCGAACTGGCCGAGCGGGCTCAGCGTCGGACCGGTGAGGACGCGCGCGACGAAGCCGTATGCGAGCGGCACGGTGAGCCACAGCCAGCCGGAACCGAGCGACTTGCTGAGAACGAGCGCGCTCAAACTGAGTACCAGGACCCCAGCAGCGACCGTGCGGGCGGCCACCTCGTTGACCGGATTGGGGAAGCGCAGCAACTCGTTCACGCCAGCAAGCCTAGCGCTCATGTAGAGGTGCTCGCGTGGTTTACCGGGTGAGGGCAACATTGGGGGAATCCGAGCTTCGTCCGGTTGATCCGTGATGATCGGCGAGTCGGGAAAGATGTGTTGCACGTTTCGCTGCTTGATGGAATACAGTTCTACTTGAAGGGGCGCGCGGCACATCCCTCCCGTGCCGCCGCTCCTTCCTTCATGCCAGCGGCCGACAGGCCGGCGCCGTACCGAGTCTAGCCTCGGCACAATCACACAGCGCGGGCCACCCGTTCCGGAGTCGCGCGCCCGTACCTGCACTGCGCGGCGGCCACCACGTGCACCACGATCGCGTACAAGTCGGGGACCCGCGCGCACATCGAGTCCCTCGGCTACCACGTCATCGAGGACTTCGGCGACTAGTTCAGCGACCTCGAAGGCGGCTTCACCGACCAGACGTTCAAGCTGCCCAACCCGATGTACTTCCTGCCCTAGTACCTGGCGGGCGTGATGCGCCCCCGCACCTCGCCGAGCCCGATGCGGGCGCCGTCGGGTGCGGGGGCGCTCGCGCTCAGCACGACCTCGTCGCCGTCGTCGAGGAACGTCCGGGTAGAACCGTCGGCCAGGACGAGTGGTTCCGTGCCGCCCCACGCGAGCTCGAGCAACGAGCCCCGCTCGCGCAGGCCGCCGCCGCTCACCGTGCCGGATGCGAACAGGTCGCCAGGACGGAGGCTGGCGCCGTTCACGGTCAGGTGCGCGAGCATCTGCGCCGGCGTCCAGTACATGCCGGCGAACCGAGGGCTGCTGATCAGCTCGCCGTTGAGCCGCACGTCGAGGTCGATGTCGAGGCCCCATGGATCCGACGTGTCGTCCAGGTAGGGCAGCGGAGCCGGATCACGCTGCGGGCCGGGCAGCCGGGCGGCTGTCAGCGCGTCCAGCGGCGTGATCCACGCCGATACGGACGTCGCGAACGACTTGCCGAGGAACGGGCCGAGCGGGACGTACTCCCATGCCTGGATGTCTCGCGCCGACCAGTCGTTGACCAGGCAGACGCCGAATACGTGATCTGCGAACGCGGCAAGCGGCACCGGTTCGCCGAGCGCCGACCCGGACCCGACGACGAATCCCACCTCGGCCTCGAGGTCCAGCCGCCGGGACGGGCCGAAGACGACCGAGCCGTCGGCGCCGCGGGCCTGCCCGACCGGGCGGCGCACGTCAGTGCCGCTTACCACCACGGTGCCGGACCGGCCGTGGTAGCCGATCGGCAGGTACTTCCAGTTGGGCGTCAGGGGCTCCTGGCCGGGCCGGAAGATCCGCCCGACGTTCGTCGCGTGCTGCTCGGAGGCGTAGAAGTCCACGTAGTCGCCGACCGTGAACGGCAAGAGCAGCTCGAGGCCGCCGAGGGGCATGAGCATTGCCTCGACGGCCGGACGGTGCTCCTCGTCGCTGAGCCAGGACGTCGCCAACGCGCGCACACCGGTCCATGCCGGACGGCCGGCCGCGAGGAACCGGTCGAGCGAGCCGTCGGCGAACAGGGTGGCGTAGTCGGCGGCGAGCGTCTCGGTCGCCTGCGTCAACGACAAGGCATGGTCGCCGATGCGCACCGCGGCGTGTCGGCGGCCGGTCGGGTCGACGAACGAGCCGTAGGGCAGGTTGCCCAGCCCGAACGGATGGTCCGGGCCGAGCTCCAGCCACGTCACGGCACGCTCACCAACCCCATTCCCAGCAGATCGTCGATCGGTTCGGAGATGCTGCAGGTGCCGAACGAGCTGAACAGCGCGCGGGTCGCCAGCACGTCGGCCGGCGTGAGGTCGGCGATCCGGTAGGCGAGCGCGTGCGGGTCGCGCTCGGCCAGCAGCGCGGCCGTCGCGCCAGGGCTGCCCGTTGCGGCCGCGACGCGGGCGGCGAGCGCGACGTTGAGGAAGCCGTGATGCTCGAACAGCGTTGCCGGGTCGCGCTGCCGGACCGCGTGATGCAGGCCCGCAGTGCACTTGAACGCCAGGCGCTCGGCAGCGCACAGCACGATCGGCCTGGCCAGGTTCTCCTCGGTCTGGAACGCCTCGATCGCCGTGCCGCCGGTGCGCAGTTTCAGGCGCACGCCGGTCGGCGCCAGATCGTGCACGTAATGCTCGTTGACTCTCTGCACCGGGATCTCCAGGTACACCAGGCGGTCCTCGGCGAGCAGCGGCGTGAGCTGCCGCAGCGCGTCATGCAGGTCGTGAACGCCGAGCGGGATCTCGATCGCTGCCAGGTTCACGTGCGCGCAGCTGCCGGCCCAGTCGAGCGCGCGGTGTAGGCCGTCGAAGCCGTCGACAACGACCATCGACACGTCGATGCGATCGATGCCGCTACGGGCGACGACAGCGTCGACGGTGGTGATCCGGGCCGCGGAAGACACGAACGGCCCGATCATGTCGGCGTACCAGGCTGCGCGGTGGGTGAGGTGGCCGACGACCGCGGACTGCACCGGCTCGTCCTGCGGCGGGAACATGGACGCGTCGTCGAACAGGCCGGTGAACAGCCCGGGTACGTGGGCGCCGATCATGGTGCGCGGCCTCCGGTCCAGGACCACGCGTACGCACCGTCGTCAGCGGCGCGGCCGCCCTCGCCCAGTTCGAGCGGCCGGAACGTGTCGACCATGACGGCGAGCTCGTCGAAGAACTGCACTCCTATGCTGCGCTCGTACGCGCCGGGTTGCGGGCCGTGCGAATGCCCGCCCGGGTGGAGCGAGATGGAGCCCTGCCCGATGCCCGATCCCTTGCGCGCCTCGTAGTCGCCGCCGCAGTAGAACATCACCTCGTCGCTGTCGACGTTGGAGTGGTAGTACGGCACCGGGATCGACAGCGGGTGATAGTCGACCTTGCGCGGGACGAAGTTGCAGATGACGAAGTTCTGTCCCTCGAAGACCTGGTGCGCCGGCGGCGGCTGGTGCACCTTGCCGGTGATCGGCATGAAGTCGGCGACGTTGAAGACGTACGGGTACAGGCAGCCGTCCCAGCCGACGACGTCGAACGGATGCTTGGGATAGACGTAGATGGTGCCCGCGATGCCGCCCGGCCCGCTGCCGCGGTGCTTCAGGTACACCTCGACGTTGTCCTCGTCGACGACCTCCGGCTCGCCGGGACCGCGCAGGTCGCGCTCGCAGTACGGCGAGTGTTCGAGCAGCTGGCCATAGCGCGAGAGGTACTTGCGGGCCGGGGTGATGTGACTGTTCGCCTCGATGCAGTACGCGCGCAGCGGTTCGTCGCCGGTCGGCATCCAGCGGTGCGTGGTGGACCGCGGCAGCATGACGTAGTCGCCCTGCCCGGCATCGACGTGCCCGAAAACGGTCTCGACTCTGGCGGCGCCCGACTCGACGTACACGCACTCGTCGCCGATGGCGTTGCGGTACAGCGGCGACGGGCGGCGGGCAACCGCGTAGGAGATTCGCACATCGGCGTTGCCGAGGACGAGCCGGCGTCCCGTGACGACGTCAGCGCCCGCGGCCTCGGTATCGGAGAACAGGTCGTGCAGCCGCAGGTGGCGCGCGAGCAGCGGCTGGTTCGGGGTCGTGGCCAAGTCGGGAAGCTGCCAGGGCCGGGCGTCGACGATCGCCGACGGGATCTCGCGATGGTAGAGAAGCGACGAATCGGCCGAGAAGCCCTCCTCGCCCATCAGCTCCTCGTAGTACAAGCGGCCGTCGGGCGCGCGATGCTGCGTGTGCCGCTTCGGCGGCACGCTGCCCCGCTGCCGGTAGTACGCCATCACGCGTCCCTTCCGCCGCGGCCGAACGCTCCGCCTGGATCTATACCGCGCGCCCCATCGTGGCGCACCCGGATTACGTAATGGGGACGACTGGGCCGCGAATCGCTCAGGACGGTACGTTGCGCGCCATGGAACCGGCCGGCACCGTCGCGGACTCCGGCGGCGTCGTGTTCCGGCTGCCGGGCGCCGAGCACGCGGCCACGGAGGCCCGCCTGTGGCTGGATCTGGAGCACCACGTGGATCCGGCGCCGATGCGGTGCGTGGACGGCGGCTGGGAGCTAGCGATCGCCCGCCCGCCGGTGCGGCGGGTCGAGTACCTGTACGCGCTGACCCTCGCCGACGGGTCACAGGCGATGGTGTGCGACCCGACGAACCCGAAGCGGGTCATGACGGCGTTCGGGGAGCACTCGGTCATCGAGTTCCCCGACTATCGGCCGCCGGCCTGGCTGACCGCCGACATCGAGCCCGGCCGGACCACGTCGCTCGTCGTTCGCGCGCTGGACCTGCGCCGGCCCTTACCGATCACCGTCTGGACGCCCGACGGGTGCCACGACGGCGCGCGCCTGCCGCTGCTGCTCGTCCA
>DASXRA010000056.1:0-14797 GCA_036506855.1 Jatrophihabitantaceae bacterium | reverse complement strand
CGGATCTGCTCTGTTTCGTCTGCCGCGGCGAGTCGGTCGGCAACCCGGACTGGAACTGCCGCACGTGCGACAGCGAGGGATGGATCGAGTGGGGTGGCTGCGGCATGGTCAACCCGCGCGTGCTGCGGGCGTGCGGCATCGATCCGGACCGCTACTCGGGCTTCGCGTTCGGCATGGGCATCGAGCGGACGTTGATGTTCCGCAACAACGCCGCCGACATGCGTGACATGGTCGAGGGCGACGTCCGGTTCACCCAAGCCTTCGGAATGGAGCCCTGATGCGCGCCCCGGTGAGTTGGGTCGCCGAGCACGTCGACCTCCCGGACGGCACGACGGCGCGCGAGATCGGCGATGCACTGCTGCGGGTCGGGCTCGAGGTCGAGCGCGTCGACTCCGCGTCCGACGCGATGTCCGGCCCGATCGTCGTGGGCAGGGTGCTGTCGTTCGCGGACGAGCCGCAGAGCAACGGCAAGACGATCCGCTGGTGCAGCGTCGACGTGGGGGAGGCCGAGGCCCGCGGCATCGTCTGCGGAGCGCACAACTTCGCCGAGTCGGATCTGGTCGTGGTCGCGCTGCCCGGCGCCGTGTTGCCCGGCGGGTTCGCGATCGGCGCGCGCAAGACCTACGGGCACGTCTCCGACGGCATGATCTGCTCGGTGCGCGAGCTCGGTATCGGCGACGAGCACATGGGCATCCTCGTGCTCGCGCCCGACGCCGGTAAGCCCGGCGACGACGCCCTCGACGTGCTGGGCCTGCGCGAGTCCGTCCTCGACATCGCGATCACGCCCGACCGCGGCTACTGCCTGTCCGTGCGGGGGCTCGCGCGCGAGGCGGCGGCGGCGTTCGCCGTGCTGTTCCGCGACGTGTCGGTGACGCTGCCGCCGGCCGACGGGCGCGCGTACGAGGTCACCGTCGACGACCCGGTCGGCTGCGACCAGTTCTCCGCCCGGGCGATCGCAGGGCTGCGCGCCGATGCGATCAGTCCGGAGTGGATGCAGCGGCGGCTGCGCCAGTGCGGCATGCGCCCGATCTCGCTGGCCGTCGACGTCACGAACTACGTGATGCTGGAGACCGGCCAGCCGCTGCACGCGTTCGACCGTTCCAAGCTGACCGGCCCTCTCGGAGTACGGCGGGCTCGCCCCGGCGAGCGTCTGTCCACATTGGACGGTGCGGAGCGCGTGCTCGACCCGGACGACCTCGTGGTCACCGACGACACCGGGCCGATCGCGCTGGCCGGCACAATGGGCGGCGCGTCCACCGAGATCGACGCGTCGACCACCGACATCGTCCTCGAGGCCGCGCACTGGCAGCCGTCGTCGATCGCGCGGGCGGTGCGCCGGCACAAGCTGCCGAGCGAAGCCGCGAAGCGGTTCGAGCGCGGCGTCGACCCGAACGTGGCGGGCGTCGCCCTGCAGCGCTGCGTCGACCTGCTTGTCGAGCACGGCGGCGCGACGGCGGTCGACGGCTACACGGTCGTCGGCGACGGGCCGGCCCCGATCGAGATCGCGATCACCGCGAGCCGTCCGGGCGACGTCGCGGGCATGCCGATCGACGCCGCGAACGTCGTCGCCCGGCTCGTCCAGGTCGGCTGCGCGGTCGACGGCGACGATCTGCTGCGGGTGACCCCGCCGACCTGGCGGCCCGACCTCACCGATCCGGCCGACCTCGTCGAGGAGGTCGTCCGGCTCGAGGGGTACGACAAGATCCCGTCGGTTCTCCCGGCGCCGCCCGCCGGGCGCGGGCTGACTGACGGGCAGCGGCTACGGCAAGCGGTGTCTCGGGCACTCGGGGCCGCCGGTTACACCGAGGTGCTCAGCTCGCCGTTCACTGCGCCGTCGGTGCACGACGCGTTCGGGCTGACCGCCGACGACCCGCGCCGCCAGGCTGCCCGCTTGGTGAACCCGCTGTCCGAGGCGGAGCCGGAGATGCGGACGTCGCTGCTGCCCGGACTGCTCGCGACGCTCAAGCGCAACGTCGGCCGCGGGACTCGCGATGTCGCGCTCTTCGAGCTCGGCCTGGTCTTCCTGCCCCGGGCCGAGGTGGCGCCGCCGCCGGCGCTCGGCGTCGAACATCGTCCGTCCGACGCCGAGGTGGCCGCGATGTACGCAGCGGTGCCGCCACAACCCCGGCATGCTGCGGTCGTGCTGGCCGGCGACGCCGAGCGGGCCGGCTGGTGGGGCGACGGCCGAGCCGCCGGCTGGGCTGACGCGGTGCAGGCTGCCCGGGTGGTCGCCGGTGCCGCACGCGCTCGGCTGGAGATCCGGCCGGGCGACAACCCGCCATGGCATCCCGGCCGGTGCGCGCAGCTGGTGCTCGACGGCGCCGTGGTCGGCCACGCCGGTGAGCTGGATCCGCGCGTCGTCGCGGCCCTCGACCTGCCTGCGCGCACGTCCGCGATGGAGCTCGACCTCGACGCGTTCGCGCCACCGCCGCCCGCGCCGAGCCCGGACGTGTCGCCGTTCCCGCCGGTGCTGCTCGACGTCGCCCTGGTCGTGCCGGACGCCGTCCCGTCGGCCGACGTGCTCGATGCCCTGCGCGACGGAGCGGGCGCCCTGCTCGAGTCGATCCGGCTCTTCGACGTGTTCGCCGATCCGGCACGTCTGGGCGCCGACCGCAAGTCGCTCGCCTTCTCGATGCGGTTCCGTGCAGCGGATCGCACGCTGACCGTCGACGAGGCCGCGGTGGCCCGCGATGCTGCCGTCGCGCGCGCGGCGGAACTGCACGGCGCCCAGCTACGTACCTAGATGCTCGAGCGCCTCGCGCCGTGACAGTGGGCTGAGCCGGTCGCCGTGCTCCGCGACGAAGGCACGCACCCAGTCGGGGTCGGTCTTCGCGTACTCGCGAAGCGCCCAACCGATCGCCTTGCGCAGGAAGAAGTCGCGATCGTCGAGGTTGGCGGTCATCGCGCCGGCCAGCAGCCTTGTGTCGGTCGCCCCTTTCAGGCCGACCTGGCAGATGACCGAGCTGCGCCGCAGCCAGCGATCATCGTCGCGGGCCCAGCCGGCCACCACCGGCGCCACCTCGTCCGGGAAGGCGACCAGCAGAGCGCCGACGCGATGGGACACCTCGTCCACGTGGTCCCACCAGGCGCCGGACGTGATCATCTCCCGGTACACGGGTAGCAACGCCGTGGTCTGCAGGCGACGTGCTGCCGGCACGCCGGTGAGCGCCGTCGCGGCGTAGCGCTCCTCCCGATACTCCGCCTCGCGCCACAGCGTGAGCGCGGTGTCGGCGAGATCCCCGGTTGTGTCCGGCGGCCGGGACTTCGCCACGGCGCGGACGATGACGCGCACGCGCGGCACGCCGACGCCCAGGTAGGGCATGGCCGATTTCATGTACGCCTGCATCTGCGGCGCGCGGGACGGGTCGGCGGCTGCGCGCAACTCGTCGCGTACCACCTGGACGAGCGTGTGATCGGCAGGCACGTCATGCAGGTTATCCGTTTGGATGAATTTGCATCGCAGTGCATAATTGCCCACATGGGTTACCGAGTCGCGGTCGCGGGCGCGAGCGGATACACCGGTGGCGAGCTACTGCGCCTGCTCGCGGCGCATCCCGACCTCGACGTCGTGGCCGCGACGGCACACGACAAGGCCGGTCAGCGACTCGGCGAGGTGCACCCCGGCCTGCGCTCGCTGTCCGGCCTCGCGCTCGGCACGATGTCGCCGGACTCGCTCGGCGGCGCCGACCTGATCTTCCTGGCGCTGCCGCACGGGCTGTCCGGTGCGCTCGCGGCGCAGTTGCCTGACGGCTCGAAGGTCGTCGACCTCGGCGCCGACCACCGGCTCACCGACGCCGGCGCGTACCAGCGCTACTACGGCACCGCGTACCACACGGCGTGGACGTACGGGCTGCCCGAACTGCCCGGCCAGCGAGCATTGATCGCGGCGGCCGACCGGGTGGCCAACACGGGTTGCTACGCCGTCGCGACGATCCTGGCGCTCGCCCCGCTCGTGGCGGCCGGGCTGGTCGAGCCCGACGACGTGGTGGTCGTCGCGGCGAGTGGCACGTCCGGGGCTGGGCGCTCAGCCAAGATCGACCTGCTCGGCAGCGAGGTCATGGGCGACGTCAGCGCCTACCAGGTCGGCACGCACCGGCACGTCCCGGAGATCCTGCAGGCCAGCGGGGCGCACACGCTGTCGCTCACGCCGCTGCTCGCGCCGATGCCCCGGGGCATCCTGGCCACGGTGACGGCGCGGCCGGTGTCGCCGAGCCTGACCGCCGACGACGTCCGGAACGCGCTGGCCGAGGCCTATGCCGGCGAGCCCTTCGTGCACGTCCTGCCCGAGGGCCAGCAGCCGCACACCGCGGCCACGGCCGGCTCGAATTCCGCGCACCTGCAGGCTGCCGTAGACCTGAGCTCCGGACGCGTCATCGTCACCGGCGCGATCGACAACCTGGGCAAGGGCGCCGCCGGGCAGGCCGTCCAGAACGCGAACCTGATGCTCGGCCTGCCTGAGACGTCCGGCCTGTCAGCCGACGGAACCGCGCCATGAGCGTGACAGCGGCACGCGGCTTTCGCGCCGCGGGCATCTCAGCGGGTGTGAAACCGAACGGGCGCGATGTCGCCCTGGTCGTCAACGACGGCCCGTCCGACGTCGCGGCCGCGGTCTTCACCGCGAACCGGGTGAAGGCGGCGCCAGTGTTGTGGTCGCAGCAGGCGGTTGCCGACGGGCGGCTGCGGGCGGTCGTGCTCAACTCGGGGGGCGCGAACGCGTGCACCGGCCCCGCCGGCTTCGCCGACACGCATGCCACGGCCGAACGCGTCGGCAAAGTGCTCGGCATCGGTGCCGGCGAGGTCGCGGTCTGCTCCACCGGGCTCATCGGCGAGCGGCTGCCGATCGACGCGCTGCTCGTCGGAGTCGACATTGCCGCCGACGCGCTGAGCGACACCGGGGGAGCGGACGCCGCGGACGCGATCCGCACCACCGACACGATCTCGAAGCAGTCCGCTGTCGTGCACCCCGACGGCTGGACGGTCGGCGGCATGGCCAAGGGAGCGGGCATGCTCGCCCCGAGCCTGGCGACGATGCTGTGCGTGCTCACCACCGACGCCGTTGTCGATCCGTCCACTGTGGACACTTCGCTGCGCGCGGCGACCCGCAACACGTTCGACCGCATCGACGGTGACGGTTGCATGTCGACGAACGACACCGTGCTCCTGCTGGCCAACGGCGCATCCGGCGTGCAGCCGCGCCCCGCCGACTTCGCTGCGATTGTCGCCGACGTGTGCGCCGATCTCGCGCGGCAGTTGATCGCCGATGCCGAGGGGGCCACGAAGGAGGTGACCATCGACGTCGGCAGCGCCGCGAGCGAGGACGACGCGGTCGAGGTCGGTCGGGCGATCGCCCGCAACAACCTGCTCAAGTGCGCGCTGTTCGGCAACGACCCGAACTGGGGACGCGTCCTCGCGGCGATCGGCACGACAGAGGCGGCCTTCGACCCGGACCAGCTCGACGTATGGATCAACGGCGTCGAGGTCTGCCACGGCGGTGCGGCAGGCAAGCCGCGCGAGCTGGTCGACCTGTCCGGGCGCGCCGTGCAGATCGGAGTCCAACTGCACGCCGGCGACAGCGGCGCCACGATCCTGACGAACGATCTGTCGCACGGCTACGTCGAAGAGAACTCGGCTTATTCGTCATGACTGTGTTTCCCGCCTCGGCCCTCCACTGCGCTCCTCGCTGCGTTCCTCGCTTCGCTGCGGTACTCGCTGCGATGCTCGTGAAGGACCTCGGCTCGTGACCAGAGACCATGCGCTCACCAAGGCGGCGACCCTCGTCGACGCGCTGCCCTGGCTCACGCGCTTCCACGGCAAGGTCGTGGTGATCAAGTACGGCGGCAACGCCATGACCTCAGCCGACCTGCAGCGCGCGTTCGCCGAGGACATCGTGTTCCTGCGCTACGCGGGCCTCAAGCCGGTGGTGGTGCACGGCGGCGGCCCGCAGATCACCGAGCAGCTGACCCGTCTCGGCATCGAGACCGAGTTCCGCGGGGGGCTGCGGGTCACCACGCCCGAGGCGATGGCGGTCGTCCGCATGGTTCTGGTCGGCCAGGTGAACGGCGACATCGTGAACCTGATCAACAACCACGGCGCCTTCGCGGTCGGCCTGTCCGGCGAGGACGGCGGCATGCTCACCGCCAGGCGGCGTCCGGCGTTCGTCAACGGCGAACCCGTCGACGTCGGGCAGGTCGGCGACGTCGTGGCGGTCGATCCGAGCACCGTGCATGCGCTGCTCGACGCCGGGCGGATCCCCGTCGTGGCGACCGTGGCCCGTGGTCTCGACGGCCTGTCGTACAACGTCAACGCCGACACTGCCGCCGCGGCGCTCGCAGTGGGCCTCGAAGCCGAGAAGCTGATCATGCTCACCGACGTCGAGGGCCTCTACGCGCAGTGGCCGCCACGCGGCGAAGTCGTCAGCCAGATCGACACGGACGAGCTCGCCGCCATGCTTCCCGCGCTGTCATCCGGCATGGTGCCGAAGATGGAGGCCTGCCTGCGCGCCGTCGAGGGCGGCGTGCGGCGCGCGCACGTCCTCGACGGTCGTGTCACGCACGCGCTGCTGCTCGAGATCTTCACGACCGAGGGCATCGGCACGATGGTTGTGCCGACGAAGGAGTCCGCATGAACACCGAGCAACTCCAGACGCGGTGGGACGCCGCGATGATGCCCAGCTACGGCACGCCGCCGCTGGCCGTCGACCACGGCGCCGGCGTGCGCGTCTGGGACGTCGACGGGCGCGAGTACCTCGACTTCATCGGCGGCATCGCAACCTCGTCGCTGGGCCATGCGCATCCGGCGATCGTCGACGCCGTGTCGCGCCAGGTCGCGCGGCTCGCGCACTCGTCGAATCTGGTCATCCACGAGCCGGGCGTGCGCCTGGCCGAGACGCTGCTCGACCTGATCGGCGCCGACGGGCGCGTCTTCTTCGCCAACAGCGGCGCCGAGGCCAACGAGTGCGCGCTCAAGCTCGCCCGCCTGCACGGGCGCGCGCTCGATCCGTCCGGCGGGCGGCTGGGCGTTGTCGCGGCCAACGGCAGCTTCCACGGCCGGACGATGGGCGCGCTGGCCGTCACCGGCAACCCGGCCAAGCGCGAGCCGTTCGCGCCGCTGCCCGGTCCGGTCACGTTCGTCGACTACGGCGACGTGGGCGCGCTGCGCGCCGCCGCTAGCGAGGGCACCGCCGCGGTCATTCTCGAATCGACGCTCGGTGAGGGCGGCATCGTGCCGGCGCCCCCCGGGTACCTCGCCGCCGCCCGCGCAGCCTGCGACGCGACAGGCGCGCTGCTGATCGTCGACGAGGTGCAGAGCGGCATCGGGCGTACCGGGCACTGGTTCGCAAGCCTTGCCGAGGGGGTGCGTCCCGACGTGATCACGCTGGCCAAGGGGCTCGGCGGCGGGCTCCCGATCGGCGCGTGCATCGGCATCGGCCCGGCCGGCCGGCTGTTCGCGACCGGCCAGCACGGCAGCACGTTCGGTGGCAACCCCGTCGCGTGTGCCGCCGCGCTCGCGGTGCTCGAGACGATCGCCGGCGAGAACCTGCTCGACTCGGTCAAACGCGTCGGTGAGCATCTCGCCGACGGACTGTCCACACTCGACAGTCCACTCGTGACGGGCGTGCGCGGCTCGGGCCTGTGGCGGGCGCTAGCCCTGACCGGCAACCATGCGAGTGCCCTCGAGAACGCGGCGCGCGCGCACGGTGTGCTCGTCAACGCTGTTCGGCCCGATACCATCCGCCTCGCCCCGCCGCTGATCCTCACTGAGCGCGACGTCGACGAGGCGTTGCCCGGTATCGCCGCGGCGCTCGTCGACGCTGAGGAGGCGCTGCGATGAGGCATTTCCTACGCGACGACGATCTGAGCCCCGCCGAGCTGATCGAGATTCTCGACCTCGCCGACGAGATGAAGGCCGACCGCTTCCTGCGGCAACCCCTTGCCGGGCCGCGCGCCGTCGCCGTCATCTTCGACAAGCCGTCGACCCGCACGCGCGTGTCGTTCAGCGTCGGCATCGTCGAGCTGGGCGGGTACCCGCTCGTCCTCGACATGCAGACGAGCCAGCTCAGCCGTGGCGAGCCGATCGAAGACACCGCACGAGTTCTCGACCGGCAGGTGGCTGCGATCGTCTGGCGGACGTTCGGCCAGCAGCGCATCGAGGCCATGGCCGCGGCGAGCAGGGTCCCGGTGATCAACGCGCTCACCGACACCTTCCATCCGTGCCAGCTCCTCGCCGACCTGCAGACGGTGCGCGAGCACAAGGGACGCCTCGCCGGTCTCACCCTGACCTATGCCGGCGACGCGGCGAACAACATGGCGCACTCGTACCTGCTCGCCGGCGCGACGGCCGGCATGCACGTCCGGGTTGCCGGACCCGTCGCGTATCAGCCCGCCGCCGACATCGTCGACGCCGCGCAGCGGATCGCGGCGGCGACCGGTGGCTCGGCGCGCGCCACGACCGATCCGGACGAAGCGTTCGACGGCGCCGACGTCGTCGCCACCGACACCTGGGTCTCGATCGGTCAGGAGGGCGAACGCGACGATCGCAGTGCACCGTTCGAGCCGTTCGCCGTCGACGCCAAGGCGATGGCGCGCGCAGCGCCTGACGCGATAGTGCTGCACTGCCTGCCCGCCTACCGGGGCAACGAGATCGCCGCAGAGGTCATCGACGGGCCGCAAAGCGTCGTCTGGGACGAGGCCGAGAACCGGCTGCACGCACAGAAGGCGTTGCTTACGTGGCTGCTGGATCAACCCTGATGGCCGCCACGCGCAGGCGCGCACCTGACATCAACTTCCACGGGCTCGGCGGCAAGGCCGCCCGGCACGCACGCATCGTCGCGATTCTCGGTAACCGTCCGGTGCGTTCGCAGGCCGAGCTGGCGGTGGAGCTCACCGAGTCCGGCTTCCACGTCGCGCAGGCGACGCTGAGCCGTGACCTCGACGAACTCGGCGCGGTCAAGTTGCGGACTCCGGACGGCGGCCTGCCCAGCTACGTCATCCCCGAGGACGGCGCACCGCTCACCGCACGCACGCTCGACGACGCCCCGCCCCAGCGGCTGGCCCGACTGGTGGGCGAGTTGCTGGTCTCAGCCGAGGCCAGTGGCAACGTCGTCGTGTTGCGCACGCCGCCCGGCGCCGCGCATTTCCTCGCCTCGGCGCTCGACCGCGCAGGCCTGCCGCAGGTGCTCGGCACGATCGCCGGCGACGACACCATTCTCGTGATCTCCCGCAAACCAGACGGTGGCTCGGCAATTGCCGGCGAGCTGGTCAACCTTCCGCACACGATCTGAACTGGAGCGCAACTGATGCCTGTCCGTTCCGCCGCCCTCCGCCGCTCCGCTCCTCGCTGCGCTCCTCGCTCGCTGGCGCCCGCTGCGGTGCTCGCTGCGATGCTCACGGCGGAGGACGGCTCATGAGCAGGCGCATCGTCCTTGCCTACTCGGGCGGACTCGACACCTCGGTTGCCATCGGCTGGCTCGGCGCCGAGACCGGGGCCGAGGTCGTCGCGGTCGCGGCGGACGTCGGGCAGGGCGGCGAGGATCTCGACGTCATCCGGCAACGAGCGCTCGACTGCGGCGCCGTCGAGGCCGAGGTACTCGACCTCAAACGCGAGTTCGCCGACGAGTACTGCTTGCCGGCGCTGCGCGCCAACGCGCGCTATCTCGAGCGCTACCCGCTCGTGTCGGCGCTCTCGCGACCGGTCATTGCCAAGCACCTGGTGCGCGCCGCCCACAGGTACGGCGCCGACACCGTGGCACACGGCTGCACCGGCAAGGGCAACGACCAGGTGCGCTTCGAGGTGGGCATCAACGCGCTGGCGCCCGACATGCACGTGCTCGCCCCGGTGCGCGACAGTGGCATGGCCCGCGACAAGGCGATCGCGTTCGCCGAGGAGAAGGGCCTGCCCATCGACCAGTCGAAACGCTCGCCCTACTCGGTCGACCAGAACCTGTGGGGACGCGCCGTCGAGACCGGTTTCCTCGAGGATCCGTGGAACGCCCCGATCGAGGACGTCTACTCCTACACGTCCCCGCCTGACGCCGCGGTCGAGCCGGACGAGGTCGTCGTCTCCTTCACCGGCGGGGTGCCGACCGCGATCGACGGCAAGCCCGTATCGGTGCTCGACGCGATCCTCGAACTCAACCGCCGAGCCGGTGCACAAGGCGTGGGCCGGATCGACCTGGTCGAGGACCGCCTCGTCGGCATCAAGAGCCGTGAGGTTTACGAGGCACCTGGCGCAATCGCGCTCATCACGGCGCACCAAGAGCTCGAGGACCTGACCGTCGAACGCGATCTGCGGCGCTTCAAGTTCGGCGTCGAGCAGCGCTGGACCGAGCTCGTCTACGACGGTCTGTGGTTCAGCCCGCTCCGGCGCGCGCTGGACGCGTTCGTCGACTCGTCGCAGGAGCACGTCACCGGCGACGTCCGGCTGCGCCTCGCCAACGGCGCCGCGGTGGCGACCGGACGTCGCGGTGCGGGCTCGCTGTACGACTTCGAGCTCGCCACCTACGACACGGGCGACACGTTCGACCAGACCCTGGCCAAGGGATTCGTGCAGCTGTGGGGGCTGCCCAGCCGCATCGCGGCACGCCGGGATCTGTCGCAACAGTGAGTGAGCCAACCCGGCTCTGGGGCGGACGCTTCACCGGCGGGCCGGCCGAGGCGCTGGCCAAGCTATCGATGTCCGTGCACTTCGACTGGCGGCTGGCCCCGTATGACCTGGCCGCCTCGAAGGCGCACGCCCGCGTCCTGCATCAGGCCCGTTTGCTGAGCGACATCGAGCTCGCGAGCATGCTGGCGGCGCTGGACGAGCTCGCGCAGGCGGTACGCGGCGGCGAGTTCCACCCGACCGAACAGGACGAGGACGTGCACACCGCGCTGGAACGCGGCCTGGTCGAACGGCTCGGCCCGCTCGGCGGCAAGCTCCGGGCCGGACGCAGCCGCAACGACCAGGTCGCGACCGACCTGCGTCTCTACCTGCGCGACCATGCCCGCCGGGTTGCCGGTGCGGTCGCCGAGCTCGAGACCGCCATCGTCGGGTTGGCCGAGCAGCACAGCGATGTCGCGATGCCGGGCATGACGCACCTGCAGCACGCCCAGCCCGTCCTGCTCGCACACCACCTGCTCGCGCACGTGCACGCGCTGGCCCGCGATGTCGACCGTCTCCGCGACTGGGACAAGCGCGCGGCCGTCTCGCCCCTCGGCGCGGGCGCCCTGGCCGGATCGTCCCTGCCGCTCGACCCGGCGGCCGTGGCCGCCGAGCTCGGCTTCGACCGCCCGGCGGCCAACTCGATCGACGCCGTCTCAGATCGCGACTTCGTCGCCGAGTTCCTCTTCGTGACTGCCCTGCTCGGCGTTCATCTCTCGCGGATCGGTGAGGAGATCATCCTGTGGTCGACCCCCGAGTTCGGCTGGGTAGCCCTGGACGACGCGTGGTCGACGGGGTCGTCGATCATGCCGCAGAAGAAGAACCCGGACATCGCCGAGCTCGCTCGCGGCAAGTCGGGCCGCTTCATCGGCAACCTCACCGGCCTGCTCGCGACGCTCAAGGCGTTGCCGCTCGCCTACGACCGTGACCTGCAGGAGGACAAGGAGCCGGTGTTCGACACCGTCGAGCAGCTGCTCGTGCTGCTGCCCGCACTGTCCGGGCTCGTTGCGACGCTGCGGGTCGACGTCGAGCGGCTGACCGCCGCGGCACCGTCCGGGTTCGCCCTCGCCACGGACGTCGCCGAGTGGCTGGTCCGACAGGGCGTGCCGTTCCGCGAGGCGCATGAGATCGCGGGCAGCTTCGTGTCCTACTGCGAGCAGCGTGGCGTCGATCTGGCCGATGTGCCTGACGAGCAACTCGCTGATATCGACCCCCGGCTGCGCGCCGACGTGCGTGGCGTTCTGTCGGTCGAGGGCGCGTTGCGGGCGCGCTCCTCCGTGGGCGGTACGGCACCCGATCGCGTCGCCGAGCAACTCGCCGCGCTCGCCGACGAGGTTCGCGCCCACGAGCGATGGGCCGCAGCGCAGCCGGGCCCGTCGTGGCCGTAGCCCGAGCGGCGCTCGCCAAGCCGTCCGTCGAGGTGGCCCGCACCCTGCTGGGTGCGGTGCTCGTCTCGACCGTCGGCGGCGCCGAGGTCGCCGTGCGGCTGACCGAGGTCGAGGCCTATGAAGGCACCGAGGATCCCGCATCGCACGCGTTCCGGGGCCAGACCGCGCGCAATGGCGTGATGTTCGGCCCGGCAGGCCATTTGTACTGCTACTTCACGTACGGGATGCATTGGTGCGCGAACGTGGTCTGCGAACGTGTCGGGCGGGCGTCCGCCGTCCTGCTGCGGGCCGGCGAGGTCGTCCGCGGCGTCGATACCGCCCGTTCGCGCCGCCCAGCAGCTCGCGCGGCGCGGGATCTGGCTCGCGGCCCGGCCCGGCTCGCCAGCTGTCTGGCTCTCGGTCGAGAGACGAACGGCGTCGACCTGTGCGACCCGCGCTCGCCGGTACGGCTGGAGTCGCTCGGCCCGCCTGGCGCACTTGTGAGCGTCGGGCCGCGGGTCGGTATCGCGGTCGCGACGACGCGACTCTGGCGCTTCTGGCTGGACGGTGACGCGTCGGTCTCGGCATTCCGCCCCGGCGGTCGCAAGTGACTTGCACCGGACCGGCAGACTGATGCCTCGTGACCGACGATCAAGGCGTCCCGCGGCAACTGCGTGACGCGTACGAGGTGTTGGCGTCCGGTGCGGCACAGATCCTGCCCGCTGACGGCCTGGTTGAGCGGTTGCTCGCCGCCGAACGTGAGCACCGCCCGCTGCGTGTCAAGCTCGGCATCGATCCGTCCGGCGCGGACCTCACGCTCGGTCACGCCGTCGTGCTCCGCAAGCTGCGGCAGTTCCAGGACTTCGGCCACACGGCCGTGCTCGTCGTCGGCGGCTTCACCGGTCAGGTCGGCGACCCGTCGGGCCGCACCGACACACGCGCGGCGCAGAGCGTCGAGCAGGTCATGGCGAACGCTCGGGGATATTTCGACCAGCTCATGCGCATCCTCGACCCCGACCGCACCGAGGTAGTGAACAACGCCGACTGGCTGGGCCCGATGCGGGTGGCTGAGATGCTGGACTACACCCGCCAGATCACCGTTGCGCAGCTGCTCGAGCGCGACGACTTCTCCCGCCGCTTCGCCGCGAGGCAGCCGATCACGCTGTCGGAGTTCTTCTACCCGTTGCTGCAAGGCATCGACTCGGTCGAGATCCGCGCCGACATCGAGCTCGGCGGCACCGACCAGACGTTCAACAATCTCGTCGGACGCGAGCTGCAGAAGTCACGCGGGCAAGCGCCGCAGGTCGTACTGACCGTGCCGCTGCTCGTCGGCACCGACGGCGTCGAGAAGATGGGCAAATCGCTCAACAACTACATCGCGATCGGTGACTCCGCGTACGAGCAGTTCGGCAAGCTGATGAGCATCCCGGACACCGTCGTCGGGCTCTACGCACGTTTGTGCACCGCACTGCTCCCGCGCGAAGCGGACGAGATCGAGAAGGCCGCGGCGTCGGGAGGCAAGGCCGCAAACGCCGCCAAACGGCGAGTCGCCCGCGAAGTGGTGACGCTGTACCACGGGGCAGAGGCGGCCGTCGCCGCCGAGTCTCGCTTCGACGCGATCTTCAGACCCGGCGGGCAGCTTGACGACGCGCCGCCGTTCGAGCTGCCGTCCGGCGAGCCGGTGCACGTGCCCGCGCTGCTCACCGCCGCTGGCCTGGCGCCGAGCACGAGCGCTGCACGACGACTCATCGACGAAGGTGCCGTGCGTGTCGACGGCAAGCCGGTCGAGGCGAAGCGATACGACGTCGAGAGCGCCGAGCTGGCCGGCCGCGTGCTCGCCGTGGGCAAGCGCCGCGGTGTACGCCTAGTTCCACGTGCTGGAAGCTGAGTTTCCCCGTACGGGGTAAGGCAATTCGCCGCGGGACGCGATCGTTGCAATGGCTGGCGATGCCCCGGTTTTGATGCATCCGACGCCAGTGCTAACCTTGGTGCTGTTCGGCGCACGGAGCCGCCAGTCGGAGCCGGCCGAACATCCCCCAAGTTCGAGCGACGTGGCTGTCCGCGCCCGCAGACCAAGCGGGAAGCGGGCGGTGCCGGTCAGGTTTGACCGAGCGAAACCGACCGAGTAGGGTTTCGTGGGTTGCCCCGGAACCGGTCCGAAAGGGCCGAGATGGTGTGCGTCCGCTCCTTGAGAACTCAACAGCGTGCCGAAAGTTAGTGCCATAAGTAATACCTCGTCGTGCCCGACCACCTGGTCGTGCACAACGATTCCTTTGGTACATCGAGCAATGAACAACCAGCTCGTATGACCAGCGATCACGCCGCATGAGCGGCGACTTTCTGTGTCGACATTGTCGAGGACGGATTCCGGTCTCGACTGTCATACATACCTTCACGGAGAGTTTGATCCTGGCTCAGGACGAACGCTGGCGGCGTGCTTAACACATGCAAGTCGAGCGAGGCCCTCTCTTCGGAGAGGTGCCCTAGCGGCGAACGGGTGAGTAACACGTGGGCAACCTGCCCCTAGCTCTGGGATAAGCCCGGGAAACCGGGTCTAATACCGGATACGACCTCCGAGGGCATCCTTGGAGGTGGAAAGGATTCTGGCTAGGGATGGGCCCGCGGCCTATCAGCTTGTTGGTGGGGTAACGGCCTACCAAGGCGACGACGGGTAGCCGGCCTGAGAGGGCGACCGGCCACACTGGGACTGA
Organism: Jatrophihabitantaceae bacterium; assembly: GCA_036506855.1. GTDB lineage: Bacteria > Actinomycetota > Actinomycetes > Mycobacteriales > Jatrophihabitantaceae > DASXRA01. The sequence goes on along the minus strand of DASXRA010000056.1, from coordinate 81 downwards.
GACACGGCCCAGACTCCTACGGGAGGCAGCAGTGGGGAATATTGCACAATGGGCGAAAGCCTGATGCAGCGACGCCGCGTG
>DASXRA010000055.1:0-4602 GCA_036506855.1 Jatrophihabitantaceae bacterium | reverse complement strand
CGCGTGCACGGCTGGGTCGAGCTGGTCGCCGACGGGTACCGGGTTGGCGAGCAGCAGGCCGTACCCCGCGGTGCCGAGATCGCGCTGGGCGCGCAGGACGGCCGCGACTTCGGCGGGAGATTCGACGCGCCAGTCGAGGTGATGTCCGGAGTCGGCCAGGTAGAACCCGGGGAAGCAGTTGGTGCGATAGCCCAGCACGCTGATGCCGAGCGTCTCGAGCCGCTCGAGCGTCGCGGGAACGTCGAGCACGGACTTCACTCCCGAGCAGACGACGAGCACCGGCGTGCGCGAGAGCGTGTAGAGGTCCGCGGACTCGTCCCAGGATTCCCGTGCGTGGCGGTGCACGCCGCCGAGCCCGCCGGTGGCGAACGCCACGATGCCGGCGCGGGCCGCGATATGCGCAGTGGCGGCGACCGTCGTGGCCGCCGTGCGAACCCGTGCGGCGACGACGCCGAGGTCGCGGGCGCTTGCCTTGACAACGTCGCTGTCACTGGCGATTCGGGCCAGCCCGGCGTCGTCGAGGCCGATGTGCGGACGCCCGTCGATGACGGCGATCGTCGCGGGCACCGCGCCGCCGGCACGTACTTCGGCCTCGATCTCGCGGGCGATCCGGAGATTGTCAGGACGGGGCAGCCCATGGCTGATGATCGTGCTCTCCAAGGCGACCACCGCCTGACGGGTTGCCAACGCATGGGCAACCTCCGGATGGATCTGCACGTGTGCATTCTCCGTGAGCACGCTCCGCAGTTGCCAACGGCCAGGCTGTGCGCGCAGTCATGCCCGGCGGGCCGGCCGGATCAGGCCGGTTGCCACCGCGGCGACGACGAACGAGCTCAGTGAAGCGCTCATCCAGGTCTGCGGCGTGAAGTGCAGCCACGACTGCACGTGCGCCCACGCGGTGTCCCATCCCGGCACGGCGGCCGGATGGATCAGCTGGTACGTGCCGAAGCCGAGCGCCCAAGGGACGAGCATCACCCATCGTGGCGGCGCGGACTGCGAGGTGTTCCAGCTGTTGCGCCGTCGCAACACGAAGTAGTCGACGACGAACACCGCGGACAGTGGCACGAATACCGCGCCGATGAGCAGCAGGAAGTTCTGGTAGTCGGCACCGAGCTTCAACACCAGGGCGCCGGCCGTCGCCAGTACGCCGATCGCGACCGCCAGCACCCGCCGGTCGCTCAGCGGGCGCAGGTTCTGCACCGACACCGTCGTCGAGTAGACGTTCGTGAACGACTCGTCCAGCTCGCGGAGCACCAGGATCGCGAACGGCAGCCAGCCGAACGGCACGGCGATGAACGCCTTGAACACCGGCGCGTTGTCGCCCGCCGTGTACGCACTGACGACCGTCGAGAATGCGAGCAGGCCGAGCGTGTAGTACGCGATCTGCGCGACGGCGTAGCCCACCAGCGACCCGGCGAACGCGCCGGCGCTCGACCGGGCGTGGCGGGTGTAGTCGGCGGCGAGCGGAACCCAGGAGATCGACACCGCGATCACGCCGTCCGCGGCGAGCCAGAATCCCGACCATGATCCGTGCGTGAGGCTCGGCAGCGGGTGCCGCGCGAACTCGACGAAGAAGTACACGCTGGACGCTGCCACCGCCACGATCGCGTACCGGCGCAGCGTCCGTACGACGCCGAGCGGACGCAGCGCCATCGCCGTCGTGAGCACACCGGCGGCCACGACGTAGGGCCAGCGGACCTCCCAGGGCAGCAGCTGTTCGGCCGCGGTGGCGATCACGACCAGCTCGAACACCGCCCAGCCGAGGCACTGCAGCAGATTGAGAACTGTCGGTAGGTACGACAGCCGGGTTCCGAACAGCCCGCGCATGAGCACCATTGCGGGGCTGCCGGTCTGCGCTCCGGCTCGCGCCGCGAGGGCCACCGGCACGAAGCCGATCACCGAGCCGAGGACGACGGCGAGGAACGCCGCCGTCAGGGAGACCGGCTGGTCGGTCGGTACGAGGACGTAGTACGCGTACGCCGGGCCGAGCAGGCTCACCCCGAGGTTTCCCCACAGGCCGATCTGGTCGGCAAAGCCCAAGGTGCGCGGCTGTGGGTCGGCCAGGGTCCGCCCCGGCTCGGTCAGCGGCACGTCCTGCTCGGATCGCTCGGTGATCGTCATCGTCAACTCCCTGCGCCGGCATTACCCGGCGGGTTCGGCGGTCGGCGGCACGGATTGCCGCCCTCTCAGCCCGGATCGCGCCCGAGCTCCCGCGGATGGATGGGTTACAACACGGCCATGCCCTCCGTCGGGGAGGAGGCCTGCGCGTGGTGACGTCTGGGGATGCGCCCGGCCAGCCGCGCCAGACGGCCAGCTGTGACGGCCGCGGCCATTGCGGCGGCCATGCGGGCCGGCTGCTGGGCGCGGGTGACCGCCGAGGCGAGCAGCACGGCGTCGCAGCCGAGCTCCATCGCGAGGGCGGCATCCGAGGCCGTGCCGATACCGGCGTCGAGCACTACCGGCACGCGCGCTTCGGCGACGATCAGCTCGATGTTGTGCGGGTTCGCGATGCCCAGCCCGCTGCCGATGGGGGAGCCGAGCGGCATGACGGCGGCACAGCCGGCCTGCTGCAGGCGGCGCGCCAGCACCGGGTCGTCGTTCGTGTACGGCAGCACGGTGAACCCCGCGGCGACCAGCTGCTCGGCGGCGTCGAGCAGCTCGATCGGGTCGGGCAGCAGCGTGCGCTCGTCGGCGACGACCTCGAGCTTGATCCAGTCGGTGTCCAGTGCCTCACGGGCCAGCTTCGCCGTCTGCACCGCCTCGTACGCCGTGCGGCAACCCGCCGTGTTCGGCAGGATCCGGACGCCGCGCTGGTCGAGGACGTCCAGGATCGAGCCGCCGGTGCCGGGCGAGACGCGGCGCATCGCAACCGTGCACATCGCTGTCTGCGAGGCGACGACGACCTCGTCGACCACCTGCATGCTGGGCGCGCCGCCCGTGCCGAGGATCAGCCGTGACGAGAGCTCGACGCCGGCGATCACGAACGGGTCGTCCATCTCAACCTCCTTGGACCGCGGTCAGCAGTTCGACGGCCTGGCCGTCGGTGAGCGCGAATGAGGCCCAGGCGCCCCGCGGCACGACCTCGCCGTCGACCGCGGCTGCGGTGCCGCGCCGGCTGCCGATCTCGCTGTCGAGCAAGTCGGCGAGGGTACTGCCCTCGTCGAGCACCCGGGACTCGCCGTTGACCGTGACGTTCACGCGACGGCCCGCGAGAAGCGCGCCGGTGTGAACGGCGCGAGCGCGTCGGGCAGCGACCCGTCGGCGATCAGGTCGGCGATGCCGTCCGCGGTGACCGGCGTCAGCAGGATGCCGTTGCGGTAATGCCCGGTCGCGAGCACCAGCCCGTCCAGGGCGGACGCGCCGATCAGTGGTGCATTGTCGGGAGTGGCCGGCCGGACGCTGGTACTGACCTCGACCAGCTCGGCCTCACCCAGGACGGGCACGAGCGACTGGGCGTCGCGCAGCAGTTCGTAGACCGCGCCGGCTCGCGGGCGGAGGTCGAAGCCGGCCTCCTCACTGGACGCGCCGACGACGATGCGCCCATCGCCGCGCGGCACCAGGTAGACCGGGGACCCCTTCACCTCGCCGCGCACGACGTGATCGAGCAGGGCGCCGCCCGTGGCGCGCAGGCGCACCGTCTGGCCCTTCACCGGGCGGACGGGGACGGCGGGCACGCCGGCGATCTGCGGCGACCAGGCTCCCGCAGCGAGCACGACAGTGGGCGCGTCGAGCAAGTCGCCGCCCTCGAGGCCGACACCGACCGCTCGGTCTGCCACGCAGCGTAGCTCCGCGACGCGGCGCGGAACGATGCGAGCGCCGGCCTGCTCGGCGGCGGTCAGCAGCGCGGCGTGCAGCGCGCGGCTGTCGACCTGGTGGTCGTCGGGCGCCAGCAGCCCACCGGGAAGTCCGGGAGCGAGCGCGGGTTCCATGCGGCGCAGATCCTGGCTGGTGAGCAGTTCGGTCGTCACGCCGAGCGTCTGCGCGAACGCGTGCTGATCGTGCAGGGTCGCGAGGTCAGCCGCGTCCCATCCGACGACGATCGTGCCGGTGCGTCGATAGCCGACCGAAAGGCCGGTGAGGTCGGTGAGCTCGTCGGTGAAAACCGGATACCGGCGCGCGGAGTCGAGGTTGAGCGTTAGCAGCGGCTGCTCGCCGTAATGCAGCTCGGTGACCGGGGTGAGCATGCCGGCGGCGGTCGACGACGCTCCGGAGCCGGGTGCCGGATCGGCGACCGTGACGTCGAGGCCGCGCTGCGCGCAGCGCCAGGCGATGCCGAGGCCGATGACGCCCGCACCGACAACGACCACGTCGCTCACGTCAGACACCCCGTCCGCTCGGGGCTGGGACTCAAGGCAATCTCCCTGCGCCGGCATTACCCGGATCAGGTCAGACGGTCGGCGGCTCCCAGCCAGCCCTCTCAGCCCGGTCCGCACCGGGCTCCCGTGTACCGCCCGACCATACCTCGCGCTCCAGGTAGCGTGCGGGCCGTGCCCGATCCGCTCGCCGATGCCCGGCTCTACCTGTGCACGGATTCGCGCAGCCGGCAGGGCGATCTCGAGCAGTTCCTCGACGCTGTGCTCGGCGCCGGCGTCGACATCGTGC
>DASXRA010000054.1:0-2682 GCA_036506855.1 Jatrophihabitantaceae bacterium | reverse complement strand
CGCCGGGGACGGCGAGCGTCGTGCACGAATCGACCTACCGGTGGGCGGACGACGGTTGGATGCGCGCCCGGCCCGACACCGATTGGCTGCACCGGCCGGTGTCCGTCTACGAGGTGCACCTCGGCTCGTGGCGCCGGAAGCCCGAGGACGGCGACCGTTCGTTGACGTATCGCGAGCTGGCCGAGCAGCTACCGGCGTACGTGGCCGACCTCGGGTTCACCCACGTCGAGCTGCTGCCCGTGGCCGAGCACCCGTTCGGCGGGTCGTGGGGCTACCAGGTGTCGTCGTACTTCGCGCCGACGTCGCGCTACGGCTCGCCCGACGACTTCCGTGCGCTCGTCGACGCCCTGCACCGGCGCGGCATCGGTGTGATCGTCGACTGGGTGCCCGCGCACTTCCCGAAGGACACGTGGGCGCTCGCCCGCTTCGACGGCACGGCGCTGTACGAGCACGCGGACCCCCGCCGCGGCGCCCATCCCGACTGGGGCACCCTCATCTTCAACTACGGCCGCACGGAGGTACGCAACTTCCTCGTCGCCAACGCCGTGTACTGGCTCGAGGAGTTCCACGTCGACGGCCTGCGCGTCGACGCCGTCGCCTCGATGCTCTACCTGGACTACTCGCGGAAGGTTGGCGAGTGGCAGCCGAACGTCTACGGCGGGCGGGAGAACCTCGACGCGGTCGCGTTCCTGCAAGAAGTCAACGCGACCGTGTACCGGCGCGTCCCCGGCGCAGTGACGATCGCCGAGGAGTCGACCGACTGGCCCGGCGTCACCCGCGCGACGCACCTGGGCGGGCTCGGCTTCGGCTTCAAATGGAACATGGGCTGGATGCACGACACGCTCGGCTACATCTCGCACGAGCCGATCCACCGCCAGTACCACCATCACGAGATGACGTTCTCGATGATGTACGCCTACGCCGAGAACTACGTGCTGCCGATCTCGCACGACGAGGTCGTGCACGGCAAGGGATCCGTGCTGCACAAGGTGCCCGGCGACCGCTGGCAGCAGATGGCGACCGTGCGCACTCTCTACGCCTACATGTGGGCGCATCCGGGCAAGCAGTTGCTGTTCATGGGCCAGGAGTTCGCGCAGGGCGGCGAGTGGAGCGAAGGACGCTCGCTGGACTGGTGGCTGCTCGACGCGCCAGACCATCGTGGCGTGGCCCGCCTGGTCACCGACCTCAACCGGGTGTACCGCGAGACCCCTGCCCTGTGGTCGCAGGACACCGACCAGGCCGGCTTCGGCTGGATCGACGCCGACGACGTCGGCGGCAACGTCTACTCGTTCCTCCGCTACGGCAGCGACGGCTCGATACTCGCGTGTGTCGCCAACTTCTCTCCGGTGCCGCACGAGCAGTACGTCCTCGGCCTGCCCAAGGCCGGACGCTGGGACGAGGTCGTCAACACCGACGCGGACGTGTACTTCGGCTCCGGGGTGGGCAACTTCGGCGGGGTGACGGCAGGCGACGAGCCCTCGCACGGGCACCCGGCGTCGGCGCGGCTGCGCGTGCCGCCGCTCGGCGCGCTCTGGCTGCGCTGGGCCGGCTGAGCTCTCCGACCGCGCGGGAATGAGCGGGCCTGCTGCTCGGTTCAGGCTCACGTACAGTTGCACTTGCAACAACTATGGAGGCTTGCCATGCCCGCCGTCACCGCCGACACCCTGGCGCTGCCACGACTCACAACTGCCGCGCTCGGCGACACCGAGCGGCCGGTGCGGTCCGTCACGACGGGGCCGAGGGGTTACGAAGGCGAGGGTTTCCCCGTCGTGCGCGCGTTCGCCGGAGTCACGCTTCGCGACCTCGACCCGTTCGTCCACATGGACCAGATGGGCGAGGTCGACTACGCACCCGGAGAGCCGCGCGGCACGTCCTGGCACCCGCACCGCGGGTTCGAGACGGTTACCTACATGATCGACGGCACGTTCCAGCACCAGGATTCGCACGGCGGCGGCGGCACGATCGAGAACGGCGCGACGCAGTGGATGACGGCCGGCGCCGGCATCCTGCACATCGAGACGCCGCCCGAGCAGCTCGTCATGTCCGGCGGGCTGTTCCACGGCATCCAGCTGTGGGTGAACCTGCCGGCCAAGGACAAGTTCGCGGCGCCTGCCTACCAGAGCATCGAGGGTCAGCAGGCCAAGCTCGTCGCGTCCGACGACGGTGGCGCGCTCGTGCGAATCATCGCCGGCGACATCGGCGAGCATCACGGACCCGGACGCACGCACACCCCGATCACGTATGCGCACGCCACGATCGCGCCGGGGGCGCAGCTCTCCGTGCCGTGGCAGGCCGACTTCAACGCGCTCGTGTACGTGCTGTCCGGCAACGGGTCGGTCGGCGCGGAGCGGCGGCCGATCCACACCGGGCAGCTGGCGCTCTTCGGCCCGGGTGATCGCATCACGGTCAACGCCGACGCCGGCCAGGACGCCAACCGCCCGGCGCTCGAAGTGCTCCTGCTCGGTGGGCGGCCCATCCGCGAACCCGTCGCGCACTACGGTCCGTTCGTCATGAACACGACCGAGGAGCTCCAGCAGGCGATCGACGACTTCCGCGCCGGCAAGCTCGGCGTGATCCCGGAGAACGCCCTGATGCCGCACACCGGGGTCTAGTCGCCCCTATCGCGCAACAATGACCCGGGTCTGCAGATGTACGTCGAGACCGGCTGCCACAACTCCGGCT
>DASXRA010000053.1:0-5591 GCA_036506855.1 Jatrophihabitantaceae bacterium | reverse complement strand
TGCACGGGCTGCCGCACGTGCTCACCGCGCACTCGCTCGAGCCGCAGCGTCCGTGGAAGGCCGAGCAACTCGGCGGCGGCTACGGCATCTCGTCCTGGGTCGAGCGGCAGGCCTACGAGACGGCGTCGGCGATCATCGCGGTCTCGTACGGGATGCGCGCGGACGTCCTCGACGCATACCCGTTCGTCGACCCGGCGCGCGTCCACGTGATCCACAACGGCATCGACACGACTCTGTACGCGCCGAGCCCGTTGTCCGACGTGCTCGACCGGTACGACATCGACCGTTCGCGTCCCATCGCGCTGTTCGTCGGGCGAATCACGCGGCAGAAGGGTCTGTCGCACCTGCTTGCCGCCGCGCCGCAGATCGATCCGTCGGTGCAGCTCGTGCTGTGCGCTGGCGCTCCGGACACCGCCGAAATCGCCGCGGAGACCACGTCCGCTGTTGCGGCGCTCTCGTCACGGCGCTCGGGCGTGGTCTGGGTGCGCGACATGCTGCCGCGTACGGATCTCGTCCAGTTGCTGACCCATGCGACGGTGTTCGTGTGCCCGTCGGTGTACGAGCCGCTGGGCATCGTCAACCTCGAGGCAATGGCGTGCGAGACGGCGGTGGTCGCCAGCGCCGTCGGGGGCATCCCGGAAGTCGTCGCCGATGGCGTTACCGGCCTGCTCGTCCCGTGTCTCGCCGTCGAGCCGGCCGAGTTCCAGGCGGGGCTTGCCGCCGCCGTCAACGAACTCGCATTGAATCCGGAACGCGCCGCAGCCATGGGCCTGGCCGGCCGTGAGCGGGCTGTACGCGAGTTCGGCTGGGACACGATCGCGCACCGCACCGTCGAGCTGTACGAGTCCGTGCTGTAGCGCCGGCCGTAGGTCATTCGCGGCTCTAGTCCCGGCGCAGCCGCTCATAGGAGAACTGGTCGTCCGACTCGGGACATTGGTTCCGAACGGCCGGGCCGAACGGCCCGTGTCCATCGGCCATATCCCGTCGATGTGGGTAGTTGATGCATCGTGCGGTGCGGAGATGAGGTCCCATGTCGGCCAGACACGTGCGCCTGATGGCGTCGTTCGGGCTCGCGCTCGCCGTCGTCGCCGGCAGCCTCACGCTCGAGGTTGCTGCTGCCAGCACCGCTCCGCGCGCCTCGACCGGTCACGTCGACCACAGCGCCGCTGTCGCGGGAGGCATGCTCGCGATCAGTGGCTGGGCTCTGGACCCCACAGCGCCAACGCGTTCCATCCCGGTCGATGTCTATGTCGACAGAAAGCGCGTGGGCCGCTATGCCACGACCAGGCCGCGAGCGGACATCAATCGCAAGTTCGCGACGCACGGCATCCATGGCTTCGCGGTGACGATCACGCGTCCCAGGAGCACGAGCGTGGTGCGCATCTATGCGATCGGGCGAACGCCTGGACGGCTGCTCGGATCGGTGCGCTGGCTGAAGGCGCCGCCTGCCGGGTCACGCATCATCGCGCAGGCGCGCAAATACCTCGGGGTGCCGTACGTGAACGGTGGAGCGTCGGCGTCTGGCTTCGACTGCTCGGGCTACGTCATGTGGGTGTACCGCCACGCCTCGGTGGCCAGCCTGCCGCACAACGCCGAGGCACAGCGGCATAAGGTGCGGATCATCTCCCGCTACGCCGCCCGTCCCGGCGATCTGATCTTCTACCTGTCCGGCGGCTACGCCTATCACGTCGCCATCTACGCGGGCAGTGGCCGGCAGTACGCGGCGCCCGCACCCGGGCAGCGGGTCAAGCTTGAGAACATCTGGTCGTCCGCGATCCAGTTCGGCACGGATTGGCACTGATCCCGCCGGACAGCTGGCTTCGCGCTCGCCACGCAACCCGAGATCTCGGTTATCCACAGGGGTGATTCTCGGTTGGACGGTAGCGGGAGGCGCCTACTAGGGTCGAATGCATGTTCGACGGGCGTGAGGGCTGGCGGCAGCGGCCGCCGAGTGTTGTCGACGCGTTGGCGGCGCCGGCCGATGTCGCGGCATGGGCGACGATCGCATCGCCTGGCCCGGACGCCGTGGCTCCGCTCGCGGCGATCGACCCGGCGCGCATCGACAGCGCGGCACGTATCGATCTGCTGGTCGGCTTTGAGCGGCAGATCGCCTGGCTGCAAGCGGCCCAGCAGCGGGTCCTCGCCGCGCTGGATGGTCAGGCGCTGAGCTGGGCCGGTGAGGCGTCCGACTTCACCCAGGAGCAGGTCGGTGCGGCGCTGCGGCTCTCGCCCGGCACCGCCGCCGGCCGGCTGGCCGTCGCGCGGGTGTTGACCGACCGGTTGCCGGGCACGGTCGAGCGGCTCGCCTGTGGCGAGATCACGTTCTTGCAGGCGAGGAAGCTCGCCGAGGCGGTGACCCGGTTCGATGAGGCCACCTGCGGTGTGATCGAAGAGAAGGTGCTGCGCCGGGCCGGGGAGCAGACGCTGAGCCAGTTCACCGCCACACTGCACCGCGCGGTGCTCGCAGCTGATCCGCGCAGCGCCGAACAACGCCACGCCGACGCGCTCGCCGACCGCCGCGTGCTGATCACCCCGGCCGACGACGGCATGTCACAGCTGTGGGCGCTGCTGCCGGCCGAGGGGGCCGCGATGATCGGCTGCGTCCTCGACGCACTCGCCGTCAAGATGCCTGGCGAGGTTCGCAGCGCTGACCAGCGCCGCGCCGACGCCATGGTCAACGTGTTCGCCCGCGTCATCGCCGACCCGAACCTGCCCGAGCAGCACGGCGCACGCCCCAGCATCCAAGTCACCGTCGCCGCATCGACCCTGCTCGGCGCCGACAACCAACCCGGCGAGCTGACCGGCTACGGACCCATCACTGCCAACCAGGCACGCCGCATCGCCGCCGACCACAGCGGCACCTGGCGGCGACTACTCACCGACCCCACCACCGGCGCCCTACTCGACTACGGCCGCACCACCTACCGCCCACCCCGCGACCTCGCCGACTTCGTCATCGCCCGCGACCGCACCTGCATCTTCCCCACCTGCCAACGCAACGCACGCCGCTGCGACCTCGACCACGGCCAGCCGTTCGACGCCGGCGGCACGACCAGCGCCGAGAACCTCGCGCCGTTATGTCGACGCCACCACCGCGCCAAACACCACGCCGGCTGGACCCTCGCCCACCAACCCGACGGCACCTACCACTGGACCAGCCCCACCGGACACCACTACACCGTGCAGCCCACGCCATACCCACCCGACGACGGATAGCTGAATCGGGCATTTGCATTGGGCGTTGCCAGCTCAGCTCGATCGCAGCCACGGCAACACGGCGAGCGCTGTCTCGGCGCCAGGCTCGACCTCGGTGAACCCACCGTCGCGGACGACCGGAGCGCCCGAGGCGACAGCAGCGGCCCACGATTGCGGAGACGCATCGCGCACCGCGAGCTCGAAGCCGCCATCACGCCATGCGGCACGGTCAGCGGGCGACGAGGCACGCCAGCCGAGCTGCGCGGCATGAGCTGCCTGCGCCATCGCCTTGCCCGCGGTCATCGCCTGATGCGGTGAGAGGAGCACCACCGCGACACCAGCCGGGACGGGCGGCAGCTCGTCCGGATCGTCGAGCTCGGTTCCGCCGACCTGCAGCCGGGCGAGGTCCCGGGGCCAGTCATCGACCGGGATCGGCGGGAACACTCGCACCTGCGCGCTGCCGTGTCGCACCGTCAGGCCATCCAGGGCCGATGCCCGTTGCCACTCGGCGCCGCGGGCGCGTCGCACGACTTTGCGGATGCGCTGCGCGTCCCAGGACGTGATGGCCTCGTGCCAGGCCGGTCGCGGATCGGTGAGGATGAGCAGCACGCCACGTGCCGCGGCCTCGAGCGCGTCGGTGCGAGTCGGCGGAGCCGCCCGCTCGATGCGAACGACGAACGGCAACACCAGCTCGGTCATGTTGTGGCCTGCGGCGGCGTCGCCCACGAGTGTCAGCCCCGGGCAGCGTGCGACTCGGCCCAGCTGGCCAGCAGCCGCGCGCCGAACCCCGTCGCCGCCCCCTTGCTGGCCAGAGCGCCGTCCGACACGGCACGCGCCGTCCCCGCGATGTCGATGTGTGCCCACGGGGCGGAGCCGGCGAACGGGCGCAGGAACATCGCCGCCGTGATCGCCTGCGGATTGCCGGCCGAGTTGTTCGCATCGGCGATGTCGGAGTCCAGCTGCGACTCGTGCTCGTCGAGGAAGGGCAATCGCCACAGCGGCTCACCCGTGGCCGACGCGGCACGATCGAGCTCGGCCGCGAGATCGTCTGATGTGGCGAAGTAGCCGGCCGTCCCCGTCCCGAGGGCTACTTTCACCCCACCGGTGAGTGTCGCGATGTCGACGAGCGCGGTGGGACGCGGCCGGGCGGCGGCGTAGGCGAGAGCGTCGGCGAGCACGATGCGTCCCTCGGCGTCGGTGTTGCGGATCTCGGTCGTCCGGCCGCCGTAGTGCCGCACGACATCGCCCGGGCGCATCGCCGAGCCGGAGACGGCATTCTCGGCAAGCGGCACGAGCACCGTCACGCGGACCGGCACCCGCAGCGCCGCGAGGACACGCAGCGCGCCGAGCGCGGCCGCGCCACCGGCCATGTCGGTGTACATCATCTTCATCGACTCGCCCGGTTTGAGGTTGTATCCGCCGGTGTCGAACGTGATGCCTTTGCCGACGATGACGAGGTGCTGGCCAGCGGTCGCATCTCGCGAACGCGCGCCAGCCGCCGCACCTCGCGGTCGCCAGGTCGCCTCGACCAGACACGGCGGCGACACCGAGCTCACACCCACCGCCAGCACGCCACCGAAACGCTGCTCGGCCAGCCACTGGGCGTCTCGCGCGACGACGCGCACGCCGAGTGGGGTGAGTTCGCTATCGGCCTGCTCGGCCACCCAGGTCGGCGTCTTCGTGGACGTCCGCGTATTGGCCAGGTCGCGCGCCCAGACGGCGCCACGCGCGTAAGCCAGCCCGCGCTCGAACGCGGCCGCGTCGCCGACCCCGGCCAGGAACACGGTGCCTGGGACGCGCGGTTCGGACTTCACGTCGTATCGGTAGCCGCCGAGGACGGCTCCCTCGACCAGGGCTGACAGCTCGGCACCCTCGACGCCCGGCAGCGCTACCGTGAGCGATTCCGTTAGGGCCGCCCGCCCGAGGGCCGCCCCGGCCAGTCGCAGGTCAGCGACGCTTGCCTTGCCCACACCGGCGACGAGCACGCGAGCGGGCAATTGGCCGGGCAACGGCAACTCGCGCACCTCGCCGGGCTTCGCGGGCGGCTCGCTCTCGCGGACGAACGACTCGAGCGTTTCACGGACCGCCAGTGGCAGCACGCGGGTCGAGATGCCGTCGAGCAGCGGCCCGGACTCGTCGATGCCGACCGCCAGAACAGCAGGAGTCTCGTCGGCGGCCGCGAGCTGGACGGTCATGAGCCGGCCGCCGCTGTGAGCATCGCAGCGAGTACCGCAGCGAAGCGAGGAACGCAGCGAGGAGCGGAGCGGCGGCGGCCGGCGGGAAGCACCGTCATGAGCCGGCCGCCGCTGTGAGCATCGCAGCGAGTACCGCAGCGAAGCGAGGAACGCAGCGAGGAGCGGAGCGGCGGCGGCCGGCGGGAAGCACGGTCATGGGCG
>DASXRA010000052.1:0-14114 GCA_036506855.1 Jatrophihabitantaceae bacterium | reverse complement strand
ACGAGTCGCGCCGGCTCATCGACCACATGGACCGCATCACGTGCATCGAGTCCATCGACACCGGCACCACCTCCGCTGCGCCAAACGTTAGCTGTACGCAGCGTGTTCCGGGCCTCGCTGACCGTTCGCTACCGGCGCAACGTCACGTCTCGCGGAACAACTGTGCAAGATCGCGCAAGCGGCGGTGCTGTGCTTCGCCCTCGGCGACCTCCTGCTCGGACTGGCTGCGCTGCGAAGCCGCGAGCAGCAGCGCCTTGGTCTCGATCACCGCGTCGCGGGGCGGCGCCAGCAGCGCGGCGACCGTCGCGTCGACGACGCCGTCGAGCGAGTCCGCCGGCACGAGTGTCGAGACCAGGCCGATCCGGAAGGCCTCGTCGGCCGGGACGCGGCGCCCGGTAAGGCAGATCTCGCTCGCGCGGGAGTAGCCGAGGAGCTCGACGAGACGCTTCGTGCCGCCGAGGTCGGGCACCAGGCCGATGCTCGTCTCGGCCATCGCGAACTGCGCGTCGTCAGCCGCGATCCGCAGGTCGCAGGCGAGGGCTAGCTGGAACCCAGCCCCGATCGCGTGCCCGTGCACCGCGGCCACGCTCACGATGTCCGGACGCGCGAGCCAGCCGAACGCAGCCTGGTATCCCGCGATCGTCGCACTGGCCTCGTCTGCCGATGCGGCCGCGAGCGAGACGAGTCCGGGCACGCCGTCGACACCCTCGGCGCTGAACATCGCCCGGTCGAGCCCGGCGGAGAACGCCCGGCCCGCGCCGCGCACGACCACCACGCGAACCGTCGCGGGCAGCTCGGCGCCCACCCGGCGAAGCCAGGTCCAGGTGTGCGGAGTCTGCGCGTTGAGCCGCTCGGGGCAGTCCAGGGTGACGGTGGCTACCTCGCCGCGGACGTCCGCCCGCAACCTCGCCTCAGGCGGGATCGCGGGCAGCACGCCTGCCGACTCTACTTACCCTTCTTCTTCGTCCGGGTCGCACCGCCGCGTCCGCGCAGCGTCGCGCCCGACTCGGACAGCACTCGATGGACGAATCCGTACGACCGCCCGTGACTCTCGGCGAGCTCGCGGATGCTGCGACCCTTGTCGTACTGCTTGCGCAGGTCGTTGGCGAGCTTGCTTCTTTCCGCGCCGGTGATGCGCGCGCCTTTCCGTAGCACAGCCATGTCTGTCCCTCCGGACTGTTCCCGCGGGCGACCATGCCGTACGGCAGATCTGTTCCCCCGAATAAACCGGCCGCGGTCTTGATAGCAGCGGCGAGCATCCAGGCGCAAGATCGTCACACCGATGACTTGCGCAACTGCAAGTAGTGTCCTGGACAAATGATCAGATACGGATCACCGCAGCGTCAGGCGAGCGCGATCAGGTCCGCCAGGTCTTCGCTCCACGAGTCCTCGACGCCGTCCGGCAGCAAGATCACCTTGTCCGGATTGAGCGCCGACACCGCACCCTCGTCGTGCGTGACGAGGACGATCGCGCCGGCGTAGGCACGTAGCGCGTCGAGCACCTGCCCGCGGCTCACCGGGTCCAGGTTGTTCGTCGGTTCGTCCAGCAGCAGGACGTTGGCCGCGCTCGTCACGAGCGTCGCCAGGGCGAGCCGTGTCTTCTCACCGCCCGACAGCACCGCGGCCGGCTTGTTCACGTCGTCGCCGGAGAACAGGAACGCGCCGAGGATCTTGCGCAGGTCGGTGTCGGACAGCTCCGACGGTGCCGACGCGCGCATGTTCTCCAGCACCGAACGGTCGTGATCGAGCGTCTCGTGCTCCTGGGCGTAGTAGCCGAGCCGCAGGCCGTGCCCGTCGACCACCTCGCCGGTGTCCGGTGGCTCGATCCGGGCGAGCAGCCGCAGCAGCGTCGTCTTGCCGGCCCCGTTCAGGCCCAGCACCACGACCCGGGCCCCGCGGTCGACGGCGAGGTCGACGTCGGTGAAGACCTCCAGCGAGCCGTAGTACTTGGACAGGCCCTCGGCGGTCAGCGGCGTGCGCCCGGACGGCGCGGGTTTCGGGAAGCGCAGGCGTGCGACCTTGTCCTTGACGCGGACCTCGGCCAGACCGGCAGCGAGCGCGCTCGCGCGCCGATCCATCTGGTGCGCTGCCCGGGCCTTGGTGGCCTTGGCGCGCATCTTGTCGGCCTGCGAGCGCAGCGCCTCGATCTTGCGCTCGGCATTGGCACGTTCGCGGTGCCGGCGGCGCTCGTCGGCCTCCCGCTGCTGCAGGTAGGTCTTCCAGCCCACGTTGTAGATATCGAGGTTCGCCCTATTTGCATCTAAGTACCAGACCTTGTTCACCACCGTCTCGAGCAGCTCGACGTCGTGGCTGATGACGATGAGCCCACCGGCGTGCTGGCGCAGGAACCCGCGCAGCCAGCCGATGGAGTCCGCGTCGAGGTGGTTCGTCGGCTCGTCCAGCAGCAGGGTGGCCGGCTCCGCGCTGCCCGCACTGCCGCCGAACACGATGCGTGCGAGCTCGATGCGGCGGCGCTGCCCACCGGACAGCGTCCCGAGGGTCTGTGCGAGCACGCGGTCGGGCAGGCCGAGGTTGGCGCAGATGCGGGCCGCGTCGCTCTCGGCCGCGTACCCGCCGAGCGCAGTGAAGCGCTCCTCGAGCTGGCCGTACCGGCGCACGAGCGCGTCGTCGTCGGGACGCTCCGCGAGCTGCACCTGGATCTTGGTGATGTCGGTGACGAGCTGGTCGAGGCCGCGAGCGGACAGGACACGGTCGCGAGCCGTCACGGTCAGATCGCCGGTGCGCGGATCTTGCGGGAGGTAGCCGACCGGCCGCGTGCGCGCGACCGAACCGGCGTGCGGCAGGCTCTCGCCGGCCAGGACGCGCAGGCTCGTGGTCTTTCCGGCGCCGTTGCGCCCCACCAGGCCGATGCGGTCACCGGGCTGCACGCGCAATGTCGTCGGTTCGAGCAGGATGCGCGGGCCGGCGCGCAGCTCGAGATCTGTGGCTGTGATCATGGTTGAAAGGCTCCCGAGACAGTGACGGACGATGGGCGACGTAGCACGTCGCCCACTCAGCTCGGGAGTTGATGCACGCAGCCAGTCTAGCGGGCAGACCCGGATCCACCGATCGCATTTCGCCCCGATATGCCCCTCGTGGAAATTTCCTCGCGGCTTGTCGGTGCTCAGTGATTGAGTTCGTCGACGTGGGAGCTTGCGAGGTGCAAAGCGAAGGGCGCCGACGGTGGCCGATGTCGAGACGGTGACGGTCGGCCAAGCTGGGCGGCTGGGGCCGGTGCTGCGCACCCGTCGGGCCGTTCGGGGCCGAGTCGAGGGTCTGCCTGCACCGTTCTGGTGGCTGTGGGTCGGCACGCTGGTCAATCGCGCCGGCACGTTCATCGAGCCGTTCATCATCTTGTACCTCACCGGTCCCCAGCACCTGAGCGTGGCGACGGCGGGCACGGTCGTGACGATCTGGGGCGCGGGGTCGGTGATCTCCCAGCCCATCGGCGGCTACCTGACCGACCGCGTCGGGCGCCGGTTCGCCCTCAGCTTGGGCATGTTCGCCGTCGCGGCCGCGCTGGGCCTGCTCGCGATCGCGCGCGGAGTGCCGCAGATCGCCGGCGCGGCACTGCTCGTCGGGATCGTCGGCGACATCTACCGGCCGGCCGCCTCGGCCGCGATCGCCGACCTGCTCGAAGGCGAGCGGCGCACTCGGGCGCTCGCACTGCAGTTCTGGGCGATCAACCTCGGGTTCTCGGTGTGCGCCGTGTCGGCCGGCCTGCTCGTCCGGTTCGGGTTCGGCACGCTGTTCGCGATCGACGCCGCGACGAGCCTGATCTTCGGGTTGGTCGTGCTGCGCAAAGTGCCTGAGACCCGGCCCGAGTCCGCGCAGCACGAAGCCGCCGAGCCGGCGTGGCGCTTGATGCTTCGCGATCACGTCCTCATCGCGGTCGCGATCCTGTGCCTGTGCTACGCCACGCTCTACTCGCAGGTGTACGTCACGCTGCCGCTCGCCGTGCGCGATGCCGGGCTGAGCACCAGCTCGTACGGGTTGATCATGGCGGTGAACGGGGTCGTCATCGTGATCCTTCAGCCCGTCCTGTTACCGGTCATATCGCGGACGCCGCGCATCGTGCTGCTGCCCTCGACCCTGCTCCTGGTTGGTGGTGGCATCGCCCTGAGCGCCGTGTGCGACACAACCTGGGCGTTCGCGCTGACGGTTGTCGCCTGGACGCTCGGCGAGATCGGCCAGACCATCTCGTTGTTCGCGCTCGTCGCCGACATCGCCCCCGAGGCGATGCGTGGGCGATACATCGGCGCTGTCGGCATCGCCTGGGGGGCGTCCGGGGTCCTGGCGCCGTTCGCCGGTGCCAACGTCTACGCGGCCAGCCCCGGAGCGCTGTGGCTCGGTGCGCTCGCCCTCAGCGGCGTGGGCGCGGCCGGCCACATCGCGCTGATGACGCGCCTGCGACGGGCGAAGCGCGTCCCGGAGTAGCCAGCTGCCGCATAGGACCTGATCGTGGCTGTCAGGCGAAGTGCGTTCGCGGGCGCTCCTGCCGGACGCCGTCGACGTAGACGTCCACCTTCTCGTCGTAGAAGGCGACCAGCCCGGCGACTCGCTCGCTCTCCGGCAAGGGCGTCGGGTACGACCACACGATGTCGGGATGGACCGCATCGCCGGCGCGCACCGACCAGTACTCGGCCTCGCCCTTGTACGGGCAGTGCGTCCTCGTGTCGGTGTGCTCGAGCAGGTCGAGCCGGACGTGCGGCTTGGGCAGGTAGTACCGCACCGGCAGTCCGGTCTCGAAGAGCAGCATGGGGCTGGACGACTCGGCCACGGTCACCCCGTCGATCTCGATCCGGACGTGGCGCGAACTCGGCAGGATGTCGACCCGGGTGTAGGGACTGCGCGGATGGGTGAAGACCTCCTCGTCCTCCTCGAACCACGCGTCCATCGCGGACCAGTCCAGCCGCACCAGGTCGCGCAGCTCATCGATCGGCGAGTCGGGGTAGCGCAGCGCAGCGCCCGGCACGCGCTTGTCGCCGGCCGTGATCGCGAAGAGCTGGCCGTCGCCCCTACTGGGCGAGTGTGCGACGGAGTCCTCCGCTTCGAGCAGGTCGGCGCGCACGTCAGTGATCGGGAAGTAGTAGGTCGGGTAGTTCGGGGACTCCCAGACGAGCCTGGCTCGGGTCGAGTCGGCCACGGTCTCGCCACCGAGATAGGCACGGATCCGCTTGGGCGAAGTCTCGACGCGGATGCGTCCGCGCGGGGGTGCTTGAGTTGTCATGCACCCCTAACGCCGCCGAGCCCGCCGGATCATCCGCGGTACGCGACGCCGCCGTCAGTCGCTGGGGCGACCGAGCGCCCGGTTGACCGAGTCCAGCAGGGTCTGCTCGTCGAACGGCTTTTGCAGATGCATGACCCCGTGATCGAGCACCCCTTGCGGGCCGGTCACGCCGTCGCTGTAGCCCGACATGAACACCACCGGCCGCCCGGGATGCAGCTCGCCGATCTGGTTGGCCAGGTCACGGCCCGCCATCAGCGGCATGACCGAATCCGTGAGCAGCAGCTGAAAGTCGTGCTCGGCGGCCAGCGACAGTGCTTGTTCGTAGCCGGCTGCCTCCAGCACCGCGTAGCCGTTGCGGCGCAGCATGCGGGCGGTGAGCTCCAGCGTCGCCGGCTCGTCCTCGACCACGAGGATCGTCTCGCCGTGGCCGACCGCCGCCGCGGTGTCGTCGCGTGCCGGATGCGTCGTTGTCGGAGCGTCGACCGTCGGCAAGTAGACCCGGAACGTCGTGCCTATACCGAGTTCGGAGTAGACGTTCACGCTGCCGCCCGCGTTGGTGACGATGCTGTAGACGGTCGCCATGCCCAGACCGGTGCCCTCGCCCTACGCCTTGGTCGTGAAGAAGGGCTCGAATATGTGCTCCATGACCTCGTGGCTCATGCCCATTCCCGTGTCGCTCACCGTCAGCTGCACGTAACGCCCCGGCGCGACCTCGGGGTGCAGGCGCGCGTACTCGGCGTCGAGGTCGGTCAGGCGTGTCTCGATGGTGAGCGTCCCGCCGCCGGGCATCGCGTCGCGCGCGTTGACGGCCAGGTTGACGAGAACCTGCTCCAGGTGACCGCGATCGGCCCGTACGGTCGGCAGATCGGCCGCGGTACACACGTCGATCTCGACGTGCTCACCGATGCTGCGGGTGAGCAGGCTCTGCACGTCGGCCACGACCGCGTTGAGGTCGAGGTTCGCGGGCTCGGTCGGATCGCGGCGTCCGAACGTCAGCAGTTGAGAGGTGAGCCGGACTGCCTGTTCCGCGGCCGCACGGATCTGCTGGATGTCAGCCAGGACGGCCTCGTTGCCCGCCGCCTGTTCGGCCACGAACTGGCTGTAGTTCAAGATCACGCCGAGCAGGTTGTTGAAGTCGTGCGCGATCCCGCCGGCCAGCTGACCGAGGCTCTCCATGCGCTGAGACTGGTGCAGCCGGTCCTGCAACGACCGGCGCTCGGCTTCGGCCCGGTTGCGCTCGCCGATGTCGCGCACGAGCACGGAGATGCCGGCGATCTCGCCGGTGGAGTCGCGGATCGGCGACGCGGTGACCGACACCTCGACGGTGTGCCCGTCGCGGTGCAGCCACTCGTCCTCGAACTGCCCGGACGGCTCGCCGCCGGCCGCGCGTTGCAGCGCTGCCGCAGTCGCGTCGTCGTCCGTGGGCACGAACAGCGAATTGTGCCGGCCGACCACCTCGCCGGCCGGGTAGCCGAACATCTGCTCGGCGCCCTCGTTCCAGGTCGTGACCGCTCCGTCGGGCGCCACGCTGAGGATCGCGTCGCCGGACGACGCGACAATGGCGGCAAGCTGCGAGGCTGCGGACAGCTCCTGCTCGGCAGCCGCCACCAACCGGTTGAAGTCCTCGACCAAAGCCGCGACCTCCGCAGGCCCGGACACGACGATTGGGCCCTTTGCGGTGTGCGTCGTCGCGGCCCGCGCACCAGCACTCAACCGGCCGATCGGCCGGGCGATGCGGCGATAAAGCACGAGGGCGGCTCCGAGGAACAACAGCAGCCCGCCGAGGCTGATCGCGAGCTCGCGCTGGCTGACGCGGTTGGCGGCGGCCAGCGCCTGGGAGCGGCTCGTCCCGGCGTACACATGCCAGCCGAGCCCCGGCACGGTCGCCTGCCCGTACAGGCGCCGGGTGCCGTCGAGATCCTTGCGGTCGGCCTTGGTCGAGGGCTGGCCGAACGACGTCCCGGCGATGTTCGCGCCGACCCAGCGGGCAGGTGCGATCGAGCGGCTGATGGCGATCTTGCGGTCGGCGCTGGTGACCAGGAACTCGAGGTGGCGAGGCCCGCCGTCGGTCGTGGCGAGCCCGGGGCCCATCGCATCGAGATAGGCGAACACGACGATGGCGCCGCCCGGTATCGGGGCGGACGCGATCAAGGCCTGCTTACCCGTTCGCGTGTCCGAGATCGGCCCGGCCAGAGCGGGAGCCTTCAGCGCGCTCTGCAACCACGCGGCGCCGGCGTAGGGAGCGGTGTTCTGCCGCGGCAGCGAGGAGCACGCGACCTTGCCGTCGCGGCCGACGATGTCGAGATGACCGGCCGTGAACGGCCCGGATCCGCCGAAGCTGAGCGTGCAGCCCGCCGCCGAGGTGAACACGGTGCCGATCTGCGGGTTGGCGGCGAGTGCCCCGATCTGGGTCTGCGCGAGGCTGATCGCCGCGGAGATATCGCGCGCTGAGGTCTGCGCGCCGTACTGGGCGTCGCGAATCCCGCTGCGGCGGGCGTCGCGGCTTGCGGCGGTGTGTTCGTACACGATCCCGGCGGCGACGACTACGACGAACAGCACGGCCAGCCCGACTACGTACGTCTTGAGCGAGACGCGTCGACGCGTCGACCCTGCGGGGACATCCCCCGCAGGTCCGGTCACCGACCCGAGCCCCATGCAGGCCTTCGATCCCTCACGGCAGTAGATCCGCGTTTTCGACACGGCATCCGTGAGTGACAGACAGTAGCATCGGCCATACCTGCCGTGTGCAACGCTTGGTTCTATACAAACCTGCCGAAAGGTTACCGGCTAGCGCCCGGCAGCGCGCGTTCAGACGTTGAAACCGAGCGCCCGCAACTGCTCGCGCCCCTCGTCGGTGATCTTGTCCGGCCCCCACGGCGGCATCCAGACCCAGTTGATCTTGACGTCGCCGGCAAGCGGCTTCGGACCACCGGTCAGCGCGGCGTTGGCCTGATCCTCGATCACGTCCGTGAGCGGGCAGGCGGCTGAGGTGAGCGTCATGTCCAAGATGATCACCGGAGCGGTACCGGCCTCGGCGGCCTCGACCCGCACGTCGTACACCAGGCCGAGATCGACCACGTTGATGCCGAGTTCGGGGTCGACCACGTCGCGCATGGCCTCGTCGATGTCGTCCCGGGACGGAACGGTCACGGTGTCGGTCATGGTCACTCCCCTGCGTTCGGTACTGCCGCGCCGACGGCCGCGTCGGCCACCGCGCCCTTCATGGCCATCCAGCCGAGCAGTGCGCACTTGACGCGTGCCGGGTACTTCGACACGCCTTCGAACGCCACCGCGTCGTCGAGAGCGTCGGCGTCGGCGTCGGATATCGCGGCCTGGCCCTGCGACTGCATCAGGTGCAGGAACTTGTCCTGCAGCGCCAGCGCCTCGCCGACCGGCCGCCCGACGACCAGGTCGCTCATCACCGACGTCGATGCCTGGCTGATCGAGCAACCCTCGCCCACCCAGCCGAGATCGGCGATCGAGCCGTCGGCGATCCGGACGCGCAGCGTGACCTCGTCGCCGCATGTCGGGTTGACGTGGTGCACCTCGGCGTCGTAGTTCGCGGGCAGGCCGCGGTGCTGCGGGTGCTTGTAGTGGTCGATGATGATGTCGCGATACATCGAGTCGAGCGGGATGCTCATCCGAACACCTCCCTGACTCGTTCCACGCCGCGCACCAGCGCGTCGATCTCGTCGGTTGTCGTGTACACACCGAACGACGCTCGCGTCGTGGCTGGTATTCCGTAGCGGACGCACACCGGGCGCGCGCAGTGGTGCCCCGCCCGCACGGCGATGCCCTGCTCGTCGAGTATCTGGGCGACGTCGTGCGGATGCACACCGCGCAGCGTGAACGCGATCGTCGCGCCACGGTCGACGCCGGTCGCCGGCCCGATGATCCGCAAACCGTCCACTGTGGACAAAGCGCTGAGCGCGTGCGCGGTGAGGTGCTCCTCGTGCGCCTGGATGTTGTCCATGCCGAGCGCGCTGACGTAGTCGATCGCGGCGCCGAGGCCCACCGCCTGGGCGATCATCGGCGTGCCCGCCTCGAAGCGGTGCGGCGGCGCGGCGAATGTCGTCCCGCTCATGTCGACGGTCTCGATCATCTCGCCGCCGCCGAGGAACACGGGCAGCGCGGCGAGCAGGTCGTAGCGGCCCCACAGCACGCCCACGCCGGTCGGCCCGTACAGCTTGTGGCCGGTGAAGCCGACGAAGTCCGCGCCGATCGCCTGCACGTCCAGTGGGCGGTGCGGCGCCGACTGCGCGGCGTCGACGACGCTCAGCGCACCGACCGCCTTCGCCCGCGCGACGATGCGCTGCGCCGGGTTCACCGTGCCGAGGGCGTTCGACTGGTGGACGAAGGAGACGACCTTCGTCCGCTCGGTGATCACCTCGTCGATCGCGGAGTCGACCAGGCGGCCCTCGTCGTCGAGCGGGATCCACTTGAACGTGGCGCCGGTGCGCTGCGCGAGCAGTTGCCACGGAACCAGATTCGAGTGGTGCTCCATCTCGGTGACGACGATCTCGTCGCCCGGACCCACCTTGAAACGGTCAGCACCCGGGAACGTGGCCGCGTTCGATAGCGCGTAGGCAACCAGGTTCAGGGACTCGGAGATGTTCTTGGTGAACACGACCTCGTCGCGGCTCGGCGCGTTGATGAACGCCGCCACCTTGTCGCGAGCTAGCTCGAACGCGGCCGTAGCCTCGGAGCCCAGAGTGTGCACGGCTCGCGCGACGTTCGCGTTGTGCCGCTCGTAGAACTCGGTGAGCGTGTCGAGGACGACCTGTGGCTTCTGCGACGTGTTCGCGCTGTCGAGATACACGAGGGGCACACCGTGCACCTCGCGGCTCAGGATCGGGAAGTCCTTGCGGACTGTGTCGACGTCGAAACTCACGACAGCTCCTCGACCATGACGCGATGAGCGCTTGCGCGAAGAGCCGCGCCCCGCGCGCGCCGGCGGCGCGCTTGCGTGTGGCTCGGATGACCCGCCCCGGAGGGGCGGTCGCGCCGAGACACGTCGGGCGCGATCATGCGGATGCAGTCTCGTTGACGCCGAACCGCGCGTAGCCCTCTTCCTCCAGCTTGTTCGCGAGCTCAGCCCCACCGGATTCGACGATGCGCCCGTCGAAGAACACGTGGACGAAGTCCGGCGCGACGTAGCGCAGGATGCGGGTGTAGTGCGTGATCAGCAACGTGCCGATGCCGGTGCCCCGTGCCTGGTTGACGCCTTCGCTCACCACGCGCAGCGCGTCGACGTCCAGGCCGGAGTCGGTCTCGTCCAGGATCGCGATCTTCGGTTTGAGCAATGCGAGCTGCAAGATCTCGTGGCGCTTCTTCTCGCCGCCCGAGAAACCTTCGTTGACGCTGCGCTCGGCGAACGCCTTGTCGATCTCCAGCGCGGTCATCGCGTCGCCGACTTCGCGCACCCAGGTGCGCAGCTTCGGCGCCTCGCCGCGTACCGCGGTGGCCGCCGTGCGCAGGAAGTTCGAGACCGACACGCCAGGTACCTCGACCGGGTACTGCATCGCCAGGAACAGCCCGGCCCGGGCGCGAGCGTCGACCGTCATGGCCAGCACGTCCTCGCCGTCGAGTGTCACCGCGCCCCGCGTGACGGTGTACTTCGGATGACCGGCGATCGCGTAAGCGAGCGTCGACTTACCCGAACCGTTCGGGCCCATGATCGCGTGCGTCTCGCCCGAGGACACGGTCAGGTCGACGCCCTTGAGGATCTCGACGTCGTCGACGGCCACGTGCAGGTCGCGTATCTCCAGTGTTGCCATGCTCAGTTGCTCTCCGGGTCGGAAGGGATGCCCAGCCGGGCCTCGATCGAGGTCATCAACCGGTCGTGCAGGTCAGGGACGCCGATGCGCTTGATGACGTCGGCGAAGAATCCGCGCACGACCAGCCGGCGTGCCTCGGCCTCGGGGATGCCCCGCGACTGCAGGTAGAACAGCTGCAGGTCGTCGAAGCGTCCGGTGGCACTGGCGTGACCGGCACCGACGATCTCGCCGGTCTCGATCTCGAGGTTCGGCACCGAGTCGGCACGGGCGCCGTCGGTCAGCACGAGGTTGCGGTTCAGCTCGAACGTGTTGGTGCCGGTCGCGGCCGGGCGGATCCGTACGTCGCCGATCCACACCGTCCGGGCGCCTGAGCCTTGCAGGGCGTTCTTGTAGAGCACGTTCGACGAGCAGTCCGGCTGGTTGTGGTCGACGTAGAGCCGCGACTCGAGGTGCTGGCCCTCGCCGGCGAACGACACCCCGAGCAGCTCGACCCGCCCGCCGGGGCCGGCGAAGTTGACGGTCGGGCTGATCCGCACGATCGCCCCGCCGAGGTTCACCACGACGTGCTTGAGCTGCGCGTCGCGGCCCAACCGCGCGGTATGCGCGCTGATGTGGACGGCGTCGGAGTCCCAGTCCTGGATGCTGACGAGTTCGAGTTTCGCCCCGTCGGCAACGACGATCTCGACGTTCTCGGCGACCGTGGCGCTGCCCGAGTAGTCGATGACGATGGTCGCCTCGGCGCCCTCGCCGACGTCGAGCACCATGTGCTCGTAGGCGAGGCCCGGACCGACCTTGCCCGTGATCATGACCGGCGCGTCCAGCTTGGCGCGCGCCGGCACTCGCAGCACGAACGACTGCGGAGCGCGAGCGAGCGCCAGCGCGCTGACCCGGTCGGCCGGTGCCATGGCCCCCGCCGGTGTCAACGCCTCGATCGCCCAGCTGACGCCGTCCGGCGCCGTGACGTCACCGGTGAGGCGGGTCGTCGGCTCGAACGGCTCGAAGAGCTGGCGCAGCTTGCGGATCGGCGTGAAGCGCCACGCCTCCTCGCGGCCGCTCGGCACCGAGAAGGCGTCGGGATCCAGCGACGTGAAGCGCTCGGGGGGTGTGCCGGTTCGGCCGTTGTGCGTGTGCGCCAAGGTGGCTGTGCTCACTTAGCCGACCGCTCCTTCCATCTGCAGCTCGATCAGGCGGTTCAGCTCGAGCGCGTACTCCATCGGCAGCTCGCGGGCGATCGGCTCGACGAAGCCGCGCACGATCAGCGCCATCGCTTCGTCCTCGGTCAGGCCGCGGCTCATCAGGTAGAACAGCTGGTCGGCGCTGACCCGCGACACGGTGGCCTCGTGCCCCATCGACACGTCGTCTTCCCGTACGTCGACGTATGGATAGGTGTCGGAGCGGCTGATCGTGTCGACCAGCAGCGCGTCGCACTTGACCGTGGATCGCGAGTGGTGGGCGCCCTTGTGCACCTCGACCAGCCCGCGGTACGACGTACGGCCGCCGCCGCGGGCCACCGACTTGGAGATGATCGTCGAGGACGTGTGCGGCGCCAGGTGCAGCATCTTCGCGCCGGCGTCCTGGTGCTGGCCCTCGCCGGCGAACGCGATCGAGAGCACCTCGCCCTTGGCGTGCTCGCCCATCAGCCACACGGCCGGGTATTTCATGGTCACCTTCGAGCCGATGTTGCCGTCGACCCATTCCATGGTGGCGCCGGCCTCGGCCTTGGCCCGCTTGGTGACCAGGTTGTAGACGTTGTTCGACCAGTTCTGGATGGTCGTGTACCGGCAGCGCGCGTCCTTCTTCACGATGATCTCGACGACCGCCGAGTGCAGCGAGTCGCTCGAGTAAATGGGCGCGGTGCAGCCCTCGACGTAGTGCACGTACGCGCCCTCGTCGACGATGATCAGCGTCCGCTCGAACTGGCCCATGTTCTCGGTGTTGATCCGGAAGTAGGCCTGCAGCGGGATGTCGACGTGCACGCCCTTCGGCACGTAGATGAACGACCCGCCCGACCACACCGCGGTGTTGAGCGCCGAGAACTTGTTGTCGCCGGCCGGGATGACCGAGCCGAAGTACTCGCGGAACAGCTCCGGGTGCTGGCGCAGGCCGGTGTCGGTGTCGAGGAAGATGACGCCCTGCTCCTCGAGATCCTCGCGAATCTTGTGGTAGACGACCTCGGACTCGTACTGCGCGGCGACACCGGAGACCAGGCGCTGCTTCTCGGCCTCGGGGATGCCGAGCTTGTCGTAGGTGTTCTTGATGTCGGCGGGCAGGTCGTCCCAGGTCTCGGCCTGCTTCTCCGTCGAGCGCACGAAGTACTTGATGTTGTCGAAGTCGATGCCGGACAGGTCCGAGCCCCAGGTCGGCATCGGCTTCTTGTCGAAGATCGACAACGCCTTGATCCGCTGCTCGAGCATCCACGCCGGCTCGCTCTTCTTCGCCGAGATGTCGGCGACGACCTCCGCGGACAGGCCACGCCTGGCGCTGGCGCCGGCGAGGTCGGTGTCAGCCCAGCCGTACCCGTACTTCGACAGAGCGGCGATCTGCTCGTCCTGGGTAAGCGGTGCGGTCGTTGTCACTATGCGGTCCTCCCTGATCGGGACGCTGTGGGCTTGTTCGGTGGGACGGGGACGTGCGTGGTGCAGACACCGTCGCCGTGAGCGATGGTGGCAAGTCGCTGGACGTACGTGCCGAGCAGCCGTTCGAGCGCGCGCGTCTCGGCCTCGCACAGCTCGGGGAACTCAGCGGCGACGTGGGCGACCGGGCAGTGGTGCTGGCACACCTGAACGCCTGCGCCCGCGGGCTCGGTCGTCGCAGCGTATCCCTGCTCGGTCAGCGCCTCGGCCAGACCCTCGGCGCGCTCGGCGAGCGTCACGCCCGACACCGCCGGGCCGATCGCCTCTTCGAGCGACGCCGCGCGGCGAGTGGCAAAGGCGGCCACCGCGTCCTCGCCGCCGCTGTCGCGCAGGTACCGCAGCGCTGACGTGGCGAGATCGTCGTAGGCGTGCGGGAAGGCGGCGCGGCCGGCGTCGGTCAGGGCGTATGTGCGTGCTGGGCGGCCGCGCCCGCGTTGCAGGGCCCGGCGTGGCTCGTGGTCGACGAGCACGCCT
>DASXRA010000051.1:0-11423 GCA_036506855.1 Jatrophihabitantaceae bacterium | reverse complement strand
GAGCCCCGGACCGGGGTCGACGTCATGTCAGCGTTGACCGTGGTCGTGAGGGTCAGCACGGCAGGGATTATTGCATCAGGCCTGACTCACACTCGGCGCAGCCAGCCGGACGGGTTGAAAGTGAGCAGGAACTTCTCGCGCGAACGGTCCACGACGAACGCCGAGCTCTCCTCGAGGAACTTGGTCACTGCTTCCATCGGCCCCGGTCCGAACGAGTCGAGCACCGGGTGGCCGTTGACGATGGTGTCCTCGACCACGAGGTAGCTGCCCGATGTGACCATCGGCGCGTAGGCGCGGATCTCGTCGAGCACGTGTGCCGCCGAATGATCCGAGTCGAGTACCACCATCACCGTGCCCGAGGCGCGGGCCGCCACCTCGGCGACCATCTGCGGGTCGGTCGACGAGCCGGTGAGATAGCTGATTCGCGGATGCTCCGGACGGTCGGGCCACCCGCCGCCGGGCAGGTCGATGGTGACGATCTGCCCGTGGCCCACGGCGTCGCACACTGACGCCATGTACAGGGCGCTGCCGCCGTAGGCGGTGCCGGTCTCGACGATCAGATCCGGCCGCAGATCGTGGATGATCTCCTGGTACACCCACAGGTCGAGCGGGCACTTCCACGTTGTTACGCCCAGCCACGTCGTTGCCTTCCAGGTGCCACCCTGCTCGCCGGCGGTGTAGTAGGCGCGAAGGAAATCGTCGACAGTCGACATGGTCTCGGACTCTAGGCCAACCTGCGGCGCCCAAATGGCGCGGAGTTCTGGCCGGGCGGACAGTAGTGTCGTGGACGTGCGTGGCAAAGCAAGCCGGCTCAGCGACGAAGACCGTCATCGCCTGGCCGCCTCATTCGACTCAGCCGCCGACCTGTACGACAGAGCCCGTCCCGGGTACGCGCACGAGGCGCTCACCTGGCTGCTCCCCGCGACCGCGCACCGCGTACTCGACCTCGGCGCCGGAACCGGGAAGCTCACGGCGTCGCTCGTCACGCGCGGCCTCGACGTCGTCGCGGTCGAGCCCTCGTCCGCGATGCGGGCACACTTGACCGCGCGTCTGTCCACTGTGGACGCTCGCGACGGCACGGCTGAGGCGACGGGGCTGCCTGACAACGACGTGGACGCCGTGGTGATCGGCGCTGCGCTCCACTGGTTCGACCGCCCGGCCGCCGATCACGAGATCGCCCGCGTGCTGCGTTCGGGCGGCGTCGTAGGCGTCCTCGCGAACAAGCGCGACACGAGGCCGGCCTGGGCGTCGGCGCTCGACAACCTGCTCGACGAGCGGTTCACCGAACTGGCACGTTCACCGCGCAGCACGGATTACGCGACGTTCGACCCGGAGCTGTTCACCCCACCGGTGTACGTCGAGTTCCCCTACAGCCAGAGCGTCGACGCCGAGGGGCTCGCCGAGGTAGTCGCGTCGCGGTCCTACGTCATCGACATGGACGACAAGGAGCGCGCCGAGCTGATGGCGGCCACCCGCGAGCTGGCCCGTACCCATCCCGATCTCGCCGGCCGCGAGACGTTCGAGATCCCGTACCTGACCGTGGCGGTCCGCAGCTTCCGCCGCTGATCGCAAACGCAGCCGTAACAGATACGGTGGCGAGCATGACGACCGATGACCGACTGACCCGCTATGCCCAACTCGTCGTGCAGGTCGGCGCCAATGTGCAGGCCGGGCAGCGCGTCGCCGTCGCCGCCGACATCGTGCACGCTTCGGTCGTTCGTGCCGTCGTCGAGCAGGCCTACCTGGCCGGCGCGAGTCGCGTCGAGGTCGACTACACCGACGCGTACGTGCGCCGATCGGCCGTGCTGCACGCACCCTTCGAGTCGCTGACCACGTCGCCGGACTGGACGCTCGCGCGCGTCCGCGAGTACGAGCGCGACGGCGGCGCGCTGATCCGGCTGACCGGCAGTCCGGATCCGAACCTGTTCGACGGCATCGACCCGGCACGGCTGGCGGCGACGCCGCTCGACCTGGCGAACGAATCGCGCCGGATCATCCTCGGCGGGAAGGTCAGTTGGACGATCTGCGCGGCGCCGAATCCGGGCTGGGCCAAGCAGGTCTTCGGCGAGCCGGACGAGGAGCGGCTGTGGGAGGCGGTCGGCGTCGCGATGCGCTTCGGCGAGCCGGACGTCGTGACGGCATGGCGCGAGCATCGCGAGCTGCTCAAGGGCCGCGCGCAGGCGCTCGACGCCCTCGACCTCGACGGCGTGCGGTACTTCGGCGACGGCACCGATCTGACCGTCGGGCTGCTGCCGGGTTGCCGCTGGACGAGCGGTTCGCTCACCACTCCCGACGGTGTGGAGTACATGCCCAACCTGCCGACCGAGGAGGTGTTCACCAGCCCGGACCGTCGCCGCGCCGACGGGGTCATCACGCTCACCCGGCCGCTGGTGATGCCGCGCGCGGGCGTCCGGGTCGAGGGGCTGCAGGTCGAGTTCGCCGGCGGGCGCATCATCGGCGTACGCGCGGACGCCGGCGAGGACGCGATCCGCGCCGAGCTCGACTCCGACGACGGCGCGCGCAGCCTGGGTGAGGTGTCGCTCGTCGACGGCGCGTCGAAGGTTCGCGAGGCAGGCGTGATCTTCCACGACACGCTCTACGACGAGAACGCCGGCTGTCACGTCGCGTGGGGGCAGGGCTTCCCGTACTCCGTCGAGGGCGGGCAGGCCATGACGGCGGACGCCTTGTTCGACCTCGGCGTCAACCGGTCGAGCGTGCACACCGACGTCGTGATCGGCGGGCCCGGGGTCAGCGTCGAGGGCATCACCCGCGACGGCGAGCGGGTGCGGATCGTCGACGACGACAAGTGGGTGCTGGCTACTGCGTAACCCGTTACTGGTTGCGCTCGAAGACCAGCCGCAGGCCGAGCAACGTCAGGTCCGGCTCGTGCCGGGTGACGGTCTCGCAGTGCCCGATCACGAGCAGGGCAAGCCCGCCGGTGGCGATGACCGGCACCGACTCGGGGTCGTCGGGCGCGATCAGCGGCCGGATGCGCCGCACGAGGCCGTCGATCTGCCCGGCGAAGCCGTACAGGATGCCCGACTGCAGCGCCTCGACGGTGTTCTTGCCGATCGGGCTGCGCGGCTCGACGAGCTCGACGGTGCGCAGTTGCGCGGCGCGGGCGGCCAGCGCGTCCAGGGAAATCTCGATGCCGGGCGCGAGCGCCCCGCCGAGGAACTCGCCCCGCTCGCTCACCACGTCGAAGTTCGTGGACGTGCCGAAGTCGACGACGATCGCCGGGCCGTGCACCAGGTGGTAGGCCGCGGCGGTGTTGACGATGCGGTCGGCACCGACCTCCTTCGGGTTCTCGTACTGCAGGCCGACGCCGGTGCGTACACCGGGCTCGACGATCAGCGTGGGCACGTCGGCGTAGTAGTCGGCGAGCATGACCCGCAGCTCGCGCAGGACGGCCGGGACGGTGGAGCAGGCCGAGATGCCGGTGATCTTGAAGTCACCGAGCAGGCCGCGGAACGCGAGCGCCAACTCGTCGGCAGTGTTGCGCGCATCGGATTTGATCCGCCACGACCGCACCAGCTCGTCGCCCTCGAAGACGCCGAGCACGATGTTGGTGTTGCCGATATCGATGGCGAGCAGCATCTAGTGGGGTGCCTCCTCGATGTCGAGGCCGATGTCGAGCGCCGGTGCCGAATGGGTCAGGGCGCCTACCGCAAGGTAGTCGACGCCCGTCTCGGCGACCTCGCGGGCCCGGTCGAGCGTCAGCCCGCCGGACGCTTCGAGCTCGACGCCGCCGCGCTCGCGCGCGTAGGCGACCACCTCGCGCATCTGCGAGGGCGGCATGTTGTCGAGCAGGACGAGCTGAGCGCCGGCGTCGATGACCTCGATCGCCTGCTCGACTGTGTCGACCTCGACCTCGATGGTCAATTCCGGATGCGCCGCGCGCACCGCGTCGAACGCCGCGCGGACGCCGCCCGCGGCGGCCACGTGGTTGTCCTTCACCAGCACGGCGTCCGACAGCGACATCCGGTGGTTGACACCGCCGCCACAGCGCACCGCGTATTTCTCCAGGGCGCGCAGACCGGGCAGCGTCTTGCGAGTGTCGCGGATCTTCGCGCTTGTGCCGTCGACGGCGTCCACCCACCGCCTCGTCAGCGTGGCGATGCCGGACAGGTGACACAGCAGGTTCAACGCGGTGCGCTCAGCGGTGAGCAGGTCACGCACCGGACCGCGGGCAGTTGCCAACACCTCGCCGGGCGCCACGGCCGCGCCGTCGGCGGTGCCGAACTCGACACGTACCCGGCCGCCGCTGACCACACCGAACACGGCCGCGGCGACGGGCAATCCGGCCACCACACCGCCAACGCGTGGCACGAGATCGGCGCTGCCGATCAGGTTCGCTGGAACGGTCGCCGCGGTCGTCACGTCTCCCCCGGCACCGAGATCCTCGTCCAGTGCGCGGGCGACGACCTCCTCGATCAGCCACCGGGGCAGCCCGGCGTCCTCGACCGCACTCACGGCTGCTCCACGAACGCGCTGAGCAGCGTGCCGTCAGCGGCCAGCGTCGTGTCGAGGTGGCCTCGCCATTTCTCGTCGTCGCGCTCAGGGAAGTCGTCGCGCCAGTGCGAGCCGCGTGTCTCCTCGCGTGCCCGGGCCGCCGCGACGAGCGCCGCGGCCACGGTGAGCAGGTTCGTCGCTTCCCAGCCGTCGGTGCCGCAGCTCGTTGCGGGCGTCTCGGCCAGCTCGGCCAGGCCGCGGTCAGCCGCGTCGAGGCCCTTCAAGTCGCGCAGCACGCCGGCGTCGGCGGACATGAGCCGTTGCAACTGTGGACGGATGCTGTCGTCGACCAGCCCGGCTGCATCCGTCGACGGCACCGCTTCGCCCGGCACACCGGAGACGGCCAGCCGCTCGACGATGGTCGCCGCGATGCGCCGCCCGAACACGAGCCCTTCGAGCAGCGAATTCGACGCCAGCCTGTTCGCCCCGTGTACGCCGGTACAGGCTGCCTCACCGCACGCGTACAGACCGTCCACTGTGGACAGTCCGTGCAGGTCGGTGCGGATGCCGCCGGATGCGTAGTGGCACGCGGGGACCACCGGGATCAGGTCACGCGCCGGGTCGATGCCAAGCGACGTCAGCGTCGAGTAGATCGTGGGGAAGCGCACGCGCCACTTCTCCGAGCCGAAGTGCCGGCCGTCCAGCCAGACGTGCTCAGCGCCCGCCTCGCCCATACGCCGCAGGATGGCTTTGGCGACGACGTCGCGCGGTGCGAGGTCGGCAAGCTCGTGCTGGCCCTGCATGAACCGCTCGCCGGCGTCGTCGACCAGGAACGCGCCCTCGCCACGCACCGCCTCACTGACGAGCGGCTGCTGGCCGTGCGATCGCGGGCCGAGCCAGGCGACGGTCGGGTGGAACTGGACGAACTCCAGGTCGCGCACCACGGCGCCGGCTCGCAGCGCGGCAGCAACGCCGTCGCCGGTCGAGACGGCGGGGTTCGTCGTGGACGCGTACACCTGGCCGATGCCGCCCGTTGCGATCACCACTGCGCGAGCACGCACCGCGCCGACGCCGTCGCGCTGGCCCTCGCCCATCACGTGCAGCGTGACGCCGACGGCGGCCCCGCGCGCATCGCGCAGCACGTCGAGCACCAGGGCGTGCTCGATGACCTCGACACCCGACGCGTCCAGCACGCGCGTGACGAGGGAGCGCTCGATCTCGGCGCCCGTGGCATCGCCGCCGGCATGCGCGATGCGGTCGCGGTGATGCCCGCCTTCGCGTCCCAGCGAGAGCTCGCCGTCGCGGGTGCGGTCGAAGCGCGTGCCGATCTGTACGAGGTCACGCACAGCGGCCGGTCCTTCACGGACGAGCACACGCACCGCATCCTCGTCGCACACCCCGGCACCGGCCACGAGGGTGTCGGCCAGGTGCTGATCCGGCGTGTCGCCCACTCCGAGTGCCGCGGCGATGCCGCCCTGCGCCCAGCGCGTCGAGCCTGCCGCGAGGACGTCCTTCGTGACGAGCATGACGCGCAGCTGCGAGTGCCGGGTGATCTGCAGGGCGGTCGACAGTCCGGCGATGCCCGAGCCGACGATCACGACGTCGGTCGTGGCTGTCCAGCCGGGCGCCGGGGCGAGCAGGCGCCGCGGCAGCCTCACAGCGTCACCGCCACGTTGTCGATGAGCCGGGTCGTGCCGATGCGAGCGGCGACGAGCAGGCGGGCCGCGCCGCGTTCGGGCGCCGGCGCCAGGTCAGGGTCGCGCAGCGCGAGGTAGTCGACGCGGACGTCCGGCTCGGCGTCGAGCACAGACGTCGCCGCCTTGACGACGGCATCGGCCCCGCCCGGCGCCGCGGCCTGGCCGGCGAACAGAGCCCGCGACAGGGCGAGCGCCTGCCTGCGGTGCGGCGCGGAGAGGAAGACATTGCGGCTGGACAGGGCCAGCCCGTCGGGCTCGCGGACGATGGGCACACCCGCGATGCCGACGCCGAGCTCGAGGTCAGCCGCCATCCGCCTGATCAGCACGAGCTGCTGGTAGTCCTTCTCGCCGAAGAACGCTACGGCCGGGCGGACCAGGCCGAGGAACTTCGCCACCACAGTGAGCACACCAGTGAAATGCGTGGGCCGGGTGATCCCTTCCAGCTCGGCGCCAAGTGGTCCCGGGTCTATACGCACCTGCGCGGTGCCGCCCGGGTAGACATCATCGACGGACGGCGCCCACACGAGGTCGACGCCGGCCCGCTCACAGACCGCGACGTCGGCGTCCAGGGTGCGCGGGTATACAGCCAGGTCTTCGGTGGGCGCGAACTGCATCGGGTTGACGAAGATCGTCACGATCACGGACTCGCTGTATGCGCGCGCCTGCTCGATGAGGGCGAGGTGCCCGGCGTGCAGCGCGCCCATCGTCGGGACCAGCCCGACCGGACCGGCCAGCGGCTCGCGGGCACCGGCGAACTCGGCACGCGAACGGACGACTCTCATTCGGCGGCCCCCAGCGTCCGGCGGAGCTCCGCTGCCTGCTCGGGACGCAGCCGCCCCGACGCCTCGGCCCGCTCGGCGGTTCGCCGCGTCATCGCCACATAGGACGCGACGACGTCCGGCGCCTCGTCGGACAGAGTCGCGAGGTGCGACGCGACCGTCGCCACGTCGCCGCGCGAGACCGGGCCGGTGAGCGCCGCGTCGCCGAGGCGCAGCGCGTTGTCGAGCGCGGCCGACAGCAGCGGGGCGAGCAGCCGGGCCGGGTACTCGATGCCCGCGCGGTCGAGCAGGTCGACCGCGTCGTTGACGAGCGTGGTCAGATGGTTCGCGCCGACGGTGAGCGCGGCGTGGTACAGCGGACGCGCCAGTTCCGGCACCCACACCGGCTCGCCGCCGATCTCGACGACGAGCGCCTCGGCGACGGGACGCAACTCGTCCGGGGCGGTGACGCCGAACGTCGCGCCGGCGAGGCGGTCGAGATCCTCCGGTCGCCCGGCGAACGTCATGACCGGATGCAGCGCCAGCGGCAACACCCCGCGAGCGGCGGCCGGGTCGAGCACGCCGATGCCCACGGCCCCGGACGTGTGCGCGGCAAGCTGGCCGGGCTGCCACGCGTCGGTGGTTGCCAGGCCGCTGACCAGCTGGCGCAGCGCGTCGTCGGGCACGGCGAGCAGGACGAACTCGGCGGCGGAGACCACCTCTTGCGGCGGCAGGATCGCGACGCCGGGCAGCAGGCGCTCGGCCCGGCGCACCGAATCACGCGACACGGCACTGACCGCGACGACTTCGTGGCCCACCCGGGCGAGCGCCGCGCCGATCACGGCACCGACCCGTCCGGCACCGACGACGCCGACGCGCAGCCGCGCGGGTCGCGGTGTGCTCACTGGCGTCCTCGTGCTCGCAGATCGTGGTTCGGGCTCACAGACTACGCGGCGCGATCGTCACGTTCAGCGATCGGATAGGTTGTCCGATCGTGGGAGAGGTACAGCGACTTGTCGCTCATAGTTCCGATGCGTCCGGTTTACACGCCACCGCACCGGCGTTGCTGCTCGAGCTGCAGACGCAGCTGGGCATCCTCGCCGCGACGGCCAGCCGCGCAACCGAGCGGGGGCGGCGGCCGTTCCGGCCGACCGGGGATTGGGCCGGCCGGCTCGGCGAGCTCGCGTTCAGCGTCTACCTGCTCGCCGACCAGACGGGCGTGGACATAGATTCGGAGGTCTCTTCGGTTGCCGCGCTGCACAAGCGCCGAGCCGAGCAGAGCGCTTCGACCGAGGCAGGCTGGCCGTTCACGTCCTGAACTGCTGAATCACCGCTAGTCGATGCATGACTTGGAGTTCTGCGCGGCGTTCGTCACGCCGGACGGCTTGGGCGACGGGGTGGCCTTCGGCGTACCGGACTTCGTCGTCGTCGGCGCGGCGGCCGGGGCCGACTTGGCGCCCAGGCCGTCCGAACCGAGAATCAGCGTCAGCTTCGACACCGTGCTCGACTGCTCGATGAGGGCCTTCGGCACGTACTTCGCCAGGGTCTTGGCCTGCGCCTGCATGCCGTCCGGATATTCGATCGAGGTCTGGTCGGTGTGCTCGTCGGTGTTGCCCACCGTGGCGAGGAAGCCGGCCTGACCCAGGATGTTCGCGTTCTTGGTCGCGACGAGATCCTGGTTCGACTGGTTCAGCACGACGACACTGACCTGCGTTGGCGCCACAGGCCGCGCCGTCGCGAGCTTCTTGTCGACCGGCACGCCGATCACCTTGTTGACGAACTGCTTCACCGCGGCGGGGTCGACGAGCACGACGGATGTGCCGTCGACCTGGCCGAACTGCCACGGTGGCGTCCCGAAGGAGATGTTGCCACCCGCGATCTTCGAGAATTGCTGGACGAACTGGATGATGTCGAGTGACGGGTCGGTGATCAGCGACTTCTTCACCGCGCTCAGCAACGACCGGAGCTTGCCGAAGTTGAGCAGCGTGCCGCCCGACACCGCCTTGTGGAAGACGGCGGACAGGAAGTACTGCTGCCGCTTGATCCGGTCGATGTCGCCGAGCCCGTCCGGGAATCCGTGGCGCTGCCGGACGAACGCGAGCGCCTGCTTGCCCTTGACGTTCTTGTTCCAGCCCGCGTGCAGGTTGATGGCGGAGTACGGATCCTTCGCGTCCTCGTTCAGGCAGAGGTTGACGCCGCCGATCGCCTTGCTGATCTCGAAGAAGCCGAGCAGGTTGATCTGCACGTAGTGGTCGATGTGCAGGCCGGTGAGGTTCGTCAACGTCTGCGCGGCGAGCGCGATGCCGGCGCTCTGCTTGCTCAGCATGTCCTTCGCGCCCTGGTTCGCGGCGTCGTTGAAACCGTCGACGTAAGCGCCGTTGATCTTGCCCATGCCGTGGCCCGGGATCATCACCCACGAGTCACGCGGGAAGGAGATGATCGACGCGGTGCTGCCGTCGGCGGGCACGTGCAAGATCATCATCGTGTCGGTGGCCGAGTCGTTGCGGTCGGTGGTCGTGCCCAGTGCGTTGACCTCGTCCTTGGTCGCCCCGGCGATGCTGTCATTGCCCAGCAGCAGGATGTTCTGGTCCTTGCCGTCGACGTCCTTCTTGCCCTTGGCGACCTTCGGCAACGCGACGCCGTGCTGGATGCCCGCGGTGAATTGACGGTACGTCGCCCAGGCGATTCCGCTGCCGATCAGCGCAGCGACCGACACCAGCGCGATCACGACGCGCGCGCCGAGCAGGCTGCCTCTGCGCCACGCGCCGCCGTTGCCGGCCCAGCCGCCGATGCCACCATTCGCGTGCGTCGCCCGCGGCGGGCGGGGCGGGCCGGGTGGGCCGGGTTCCAGCCAACCGGGGCCACGGGGGCCGCCTGGGCCGCCGGGGCCGCCGGCGCCGCCGCCGTGCCGGTTGGCCGGCGAGACGCGAGTCTCGTCACCGTGCCGGCGCGGAGTTGCTGCGCCGCTGCCGGCGCGGTGCCTGCCCCGAGAGGCGGTATCGGAATTGCGCGACTGCAGGTCGCCGACCGTCAGGCGATCCTTGCCACCCGAACGGCGGCCTCGGGGCGGATCGATGTCCGGCGGTAACAGCGGGCCGTAACCGAAGTCACCCCGCTCGTCACCGTCAGGCATCGAGTCAGGATAACGGTTGAATCTAGGCGCCGACCACGTCACCGGCCGAGCAGCCGAGCCAGCACGTCGTCAGCGTCTCCGTCTGTGCGTCGGCGGCGCCCACCGGCCACGCGCCGGTCGTCGCCGTTCGCGGAGCGCCCGGTGGTGCCCGGAGCCGGGTACGAGCCGTTCGCGGCGGGCGGGCTGTACGGTGCCGGCCCGCCGTTCACGGGTGGCATGCCGTTCGTCGCCGGCGTGCCGTTGATCGCGGACGTGCCGTTCGTCACGCCATTCGTGCCATTCGTGCCCGGAGCCCCGTACGCGGCCGGGGAGCCGTTCGGCTGCCGGCGCCGTCCCACGTACGGATTGGGCCGCGGCCGACTCTCCGACGGCTCCCGTGCGGGCGGCTGCGCCAGCGGCGCTGCGGGCGGTCGCGGAGCGTCGTCCCACTCGTCGGCCTCGTACCGCGAAAGCCGGGGCATCGCGGCGAACGGATCGGACGCGGCAGGCGCTGCGGGCGTCACGGGAGGCGCCGGCGGCGCGACGGTCGCGGCAGGGAGCGGGGCTGGCGGCAGGATCGGGGCCGGCGGTGTCAGGCGCGGCACATGGCCGATGCGGGGCAGCTCGGACACGCGCGGCAGCTCGGCCACGTGCGGCGCCTCGCCCAGTCGCATCGGCTCGGGCTTGGACAGCGGCTGGCGCGCGGGCACGTCGGGCAGCACGTTGGTGACGTTCTCCGACACTGACTTGACCAGATTTGGCTCTGGCAGCTCGCGCCGCTGGGACGTCTGTGCCGACGGCAGGCGGGACGCGGCCGGGGCGGCAACGGCTTGCCGAGGGGCAACCGACGCAGGAGTCGACCAGGACGTCGACGGGCCGGCGGGTGGGGGCGACTCGGCCACCGGGTTGACGTTGGCCGGGGCGGGCATCGGGCGCCTGGGCGGGGCGGGTGGCTTGACGCTGGTGGCGGGCCTGGCCGTGGCGATCGACGGTCTGGGTGCCGGTGCCGGTGCCGGGGACGGCACGGGCCTGGGCGCCGAGTACGCAGGCAGCACCTGGGCGACCTGCGGAGCGCCGACCACGTAGGGCAACGGCCCACTGGCATGCGACTGCGACTGCGACGGCGACACCGGCGAGGACTCGACGAGCGTCGCGGGCGGGAACGCCTGGCCGCCCCCGAGCGCCGGCGCGCCGCTGTGCGCGACGGCGAGGCGACGCACTTCATGCTGCAGCTCATCGATGTCTGAGCTGATCACCCGGGTTGTCTCGACGCGCTCGAGCCGGAGCTGCCCGTTCATCTTGTCGAGCAGGTCCGTACGCAGACCGGCGACCTCGCCGCGCAGCTCGGCCATCTCGTCTCGCAGGACACGCTCCATCTCGCGGCGAAGGATGACCTCGAGCTGC
>DASXRA010000050.1:0-2866 GCA_036506855.1 Jatrophihabitantaceae bacterium | reverse complement strand
GGGCGAGGCGCTGATCCTCGCTTCGAGCGCGCGCAGCCGGACGGCGAGGTGTGACTCGGTGTCATCGCCGGCGAGATCGACGTCGCCGACCACCGAGACCATCCGCGGCCCGACGATCTCCAGCCGCAGATAGGTCACCCGGTCGACCTCTTGGCCGACCAGGAACCGTCGATTGCGGTTGATCAAGACCATCGCGACACCGGCGAGCAGCAGGCCGACCAGGATTGACCCGAGCGCGTCCGGGACGGAGGAGCCGGTCATCTGGTGGGCGGCCAGGCCGGCGGTGGCGATGAGCAGTCCGGTCAGGGCGGCCGAGTCCTCGGCGAACACCGCCCGCAGAGTGGGATCGGAGCTGGCCAGGACGTACTCGATGAGGTCACGCTTCAACGACTCCGCCGCCGGTTTGGCCTGCCGGACCGACTGCAGGAACGAGATTCCCTCGAGAACGAAAGAGACGCCCAGCACGGCGTACCCGACGGCGAAGTCGCTGGCCGGCTCTGGCCTGATCAGTTCTTGGATGCCGTGCGTGACCGACACTGCAGCGCCGGCCACGAACAACCCGACTGCGGCGAGCAGTGACCAGACGTAGGCCTCCCGGCCGTGGCCGAACGGGTGCGCGATGTCGGGCGGGCGGCGCGAGCGCCGGTTGGCAATCAGCAAGAAGACCTCGTTGCCGGCGTCCGCCCAGGAATGCGCTGCCTCGGCGAGAATCGACGCAGATCCGGTCACCACTGCGGCGACCGATTTCGCCGCTGCCACGAGGATGTTGGCGCCGAAAGCGACCAGTACCGTCGTGACGCTCTCGGACCCGGTGGCATCGTCCGCACCGGGCACGGCGCTGAGCCGATCGTGGGATCCGTGTGCGGCGTCCTCGGCCACGACGGGCTGCCACGGCACCTTGTCTTGTTCCTCGTGCCTCATCAGGCAGTGCTAACACACACATCGACGACGGCGGCGATCATCCTGGCTGCGGTTCCTGGGCAGCTCAATCGCCGTGCGTGGGCACGACTGCGACCGGGCACGTCGCGTGATGCAGCACGCCCTGGCTGACCGAGCCCAGCAGGGTGCCCGCCAGCGCATGGCGGCCGCGGTTGCCGACGACGAGGAGGTGCTGCCCGGACGACGCGGTCAGTAGGCCGGCCACGGCGTAGTCCCGGATGACCTCACGATGCACCGTCACGTCAGGGAACTTCTCCTGCCAGCCGGCGAGAGTCTCCGCCAACCACGCCTCGACGCCCTCCGGCGCCGGTTGCTCCGGGCGCACCGACAACGTCGCGAGCAGGTCGAGTCGCCAGCACAGGACCGCGCGCACCGGCACGCGATGCCTGCTGGCGTGCTCGAATCCGAACTCGAGGACGATCTCGGACGCCTCGGTGCCGTCCACGCCGATCACGACCCCGGCGCCATCTTCCGGCCGCCCGGCGGGTCCCCGCACGACGACGGCGGGCGACGCGGCACGGGCGACGACGCCAGCACTCACCGAGCCGAGCACGGTCGAGCCGAGCGTGCCCAGATGGCGCGAACCGAGCACGACGAGGGTGGCCCGAGCCGACTCGGCGACGAGGACCGAGACCGGGTCACCGTCGATTGCGTCACCCTCTGCCTCGGCGCGGGGGTAGACCGCAGTGACGCGGTCGACCGCATCCGTGACCAGCTGCTCCGCGACCTGCCTGGGCTGCAGCAGGTCCACCTCTGGTATGTCGACGTACCGCGGTACCTGCACGCGCGGCGCGCTGTAGCGGTACGCGCATACGAGCCGCACCGGCACGTCGCGTGCTCGAGCGTCCTCGGCAGCCCACTGCAGGGCGGCCTCGGTACCGGCCGAATCGTCGACACCCACGACAATCGGGCGCTGGTCACCTGACATCGAGACCTCCTGGTTGGCTGTTCGGCGAAATCGGAGCTAGCCGTCGGTTCGCGATCGTGCTGCCGTCGTGTACGAGTCGGCGGTGGGCGCATCAGTTCGCGGGACGCCCGCGGCCGCGTAGGCGGCGTCCTCGTCCAGGGTCTCGTGTTCGAGCAGCGCGGCCGCAAGGGAGTCGAGCTTGCTGCGATTGTGTCCCAGGAGTGCGACGACATGCTGGTGCGATTCGTCGATGATGCGGCGCACTTCGTCGTCGACGAGTTTCTGAGTATCCGGCGAGGCCTCGGCGGCACCCGGCAGCAAGGGCCCGGAGCCGTCGCGGGGGATCACGGCGACGGGTCCGATCGCCGCGCTCATTCCCCAGCGGCCGACCATCTGGCGGGCGATCTCGGTGAGCTGTTGGATGTCGGACTCGGCGCCAGTGCTTGTCTCGCCTAGTACGAGTTCTTCGGCGGCGCGGCCGCCGAGCGCGACCTTGATCTTCGCTTCGATCTCGGGCTCGCGGTAGGTGAAGCGGTCGGTCTCCGGCGCTGCGAACGTGACGCCGAGCGTCAGCCCCCGGGGAATGATCGAGACCTTGCGCACCGGATCGGCGCCGTCGGTGAGCATGCCGACGATCGCGTGGCCGGCCTCGTGGTAGGCGGTGCGGCGCCGGTCCTGCGCGCTCATCATCACCTGTCGTTCGGCGCCGAGCACGATTCGCTCGAGCGCGTCGGTGAAGTCGGCTTCGCCAACGGCAGTGTGGTTGCGCCGCGCCGCGAGCAGCGCGGCCTCGTTGACGAGGTTGGCGAGATCGGCGCCGACCATGCCCGGTGTCGTCGCCGCAATCCTGCCGAGGTCGACGTCAGGCCCGAGCGGCACGGCGCGCGTGTGCACGTTCAGGATCGCCTCGCGGCCGACACGGTCTGGCGGCTGCACGGCGACCCTGCGGTCGAAGCGCCCAGGGCGAAGCAGGGCCTGGTCGAGAACGTCGGGCCGGTTGGTGGCGCCGATGACGATCAC